>JBBQOT010000031.1:0-11563 GCA_038331165.1 Acetobacterales bacterium | reverse complement strand
GGATGTTTCAACCACCGTGATGGCCCCCTTCCCCAAACAACACTTAAACAAATGGAGTCCAGAGGCGCTGCCTCTGGCGGGTCCAGGGCAGAGCCCTGGCCTTACTTATCTCACCTCAGGCCCTTACCTCCGCAGCGCCGCCTCGATCCGTAGCAGCACGGCGGCGAGTGCGGCCGACTGGGCTTCGACGGCTTCGCGGGGCGAGGTGCCGGCCATCGGGGCTTCGGCGGCCAAGCGGTGTTGCAGCAGCACGCGGGTAGTAGTGCCGCGCTGGGCCACCACGGTGACGCCGATGGCGCAATGCGCCTGGCCGGTGGCCGGGATGGTCCACAGGCCGGTCAGCTCGGCTTCCAACACCTGGTCGGGTTCCAGCCGGCTGCCGGGGGCGATGACGGCGCTGAACAGGCCGCTGTCGGTCAGCCAGCCGCGCAGCGCCTCCTCGGCGCCCTGGGCGGGCGGGGCGGCCCATTCCTCGTAGAACTCGCTGCGGATCGAGCCGTCGGCCTGCAGGGATTGCAGCCCGCGCTGTTCGAGTCCCGGGCCGGCGCGCATGGCGCGCACCAGCAGGATCGGGCCGGTTGGGCGAGGCAGTTCGACGCGGGAGCGGCGGGCGACCAGGGGCCATTGGCGGCGCTCGGCATAGGGGCGTTCGGACAGGCCGCAACCGGCGAGGGAGACGCCGGCGAGGAGCGGGGCGATCAGCAGCAGGCGGCGTTGCATCGCGGGGGCCTTCATGGCCGTTCGCGCGGCGGCGGCGCTCCGAGCAGCACCGAGGCGGGATAGCGGCGCAGCGTCTCGCTGGTATCGCGCAGGCTGGCGGCGGCGGCGCGGGCGTCGCGCAGGGTGGGCAGCAGCTCGGCCTGGGCGTCGGCGGTGCCGTTGTTCACCCGGCGCACCGCGGCCTCCAGACCGGTGATGAGCGCCGGCAGGCGGATGACCGCCTCGCTCAGGCGTTCGGCGGTCTTGGTGGTGGCGGCGATCAGGTCGCGGCTCTGCGGCCCGCCGGCCAGGTTGCGCAGGGCTGCGGCCGTCTCGCGCAGTTCGGCGGCCAGGGCGGGGATGTCGGCGGCTTCGGCGCTGGCACGCAAGGTTTTCATCAGGCCGGCGGCTTCGCTCAGCGTCATGGCCAGCTCGCCGCCACCGAGCAGGCGCCGTCCATCGTCGGCCAACCCCTGAATTGAGGCGGCGATGCCGGGAATGTCGACATCCTGCAGCTTGGCGGCGAGCTGCTGGGCGGCGTCCTGGAACTGGGCGATGGTGCTGGGCATCGACGGGATCACGGCGAGCTGGGCTCGCCACGGAACCGCCCAGACCGGGAAGCGCGCGGCATCGACGAAATCGAGTTCGAGATAGGCCAGGCCAGTGATGCCCTGGGCGGCGAGGCGCACGCGCAGCCCGGCGGCGATGGCGGTTGCCAGCTCAGGCATAGGGCCGAGCTTCTTGGGGTCGACGACGAAGCGCACCACGACCATGCGGCTGACCTCGTCCTGCACGCCCGGCGCGGCCTCGGCATAGGTGGCGGCGACCAGGCCAATCGCGCTGACCTGGCCGAGCTGCACGCCGCGGAACTTCACCGGCGAGCCGACATCCAGCCCCTGGACCGTCTCCTTGAAATAGCTCTCGTAACCGATGCCATCGGAGACGCGGTTGCGGCCGAGGAACAGCACCAGCGCCACGCCGAGCGCCAGGCTGGCCACCAGCATCAGGCCGACGCGCAGATAGGTGCCGGTCATTATGCCAAGACTTCGCGGCGATAGGTGCCGCTCATGGTGCCAAGACTTCGCGGCGGAAGAAGGCGCGCACGGTGGGGTGGGTACTGTCGTCGCGCAGCTGGCGCGGGTCACCCTCGGCGATCACGCCCTTTGCCGCCCGGTCGAGCATCAGGCAGCGGTCGGCGATGGCGAGGATGGAGGCAAGCTCGTGGGTCACGACGACGAAGGTAGTGCCGAGATCGCGCTTCAGGTCAAGGATCACCTTGTCAATCCCGGCCGAGGTGATCGGGTCGAGCCCGGCCGAAGGCTCGTCGAGGAACAGCAGCGGCGGGTCGAGTGCCAGCGCGCGGGCGATGGCGGCGCGCTTGGCCATGCCGCCGGATATCTCGGCGGGCATCAGGCGCCCGGCATCGGCCAGCCCGACAAGGGCGAGCTTGACCTGGGCGACGCCGGCACAGGCCTCCTCCGGCAGGTCGGTGTAGACCTGTAGCGGCAGCATCACGTTCTCCAACAGGGTCATCGAGCCGAACAGCGCGCCGGCCTGGAACATCACGCCGATGCGGGTCAGCACGTCGCCGCGGTCGGCATACATGTCGTGGCCGAGCACCGTGATGCGCCCGGCGCTTGGCGGCAACAGACCGATGATCTGGCGCAGCAGGGTCGACTTGCCGCAGCCGGAGCCACCAAGGATGACGAATATTTCCCCCCGCGCGATGGTGGCCGAGACGTTCTCGAAGATCACCCGGCCGCCGAAAGACTGCGCGACGCCGTCGATGACGATGGCCGGTTCCATCGCGGCTAGAGCCCCAGCCGGTAGTAGACGACGGCGAAGATGCCATCCAGCACGATGGTGGCGACGATGCCGCCGACCACGGCCGCGGTGGCCGACAACCCGACGGCGCGCGGGCCGATGCCGGTAGCCAGCCCGGCGCGGCAGCCGATGCCGGCCACCACCGCGCCGAACACCACCGCCTTGGCGAGGCCGCCGAAGAAATCGGCGGGCTCCACCCATTGCGAAACCTGGTTGCCGATAGTGACCGTTGGATAGCCCGCGCCGACCATCACCAGCGTCATGCCCAGCAGCCCCGCCATCTCCAGCACCACGGTCAGGGCCGGCATCACCACCATGGCGGCGATCATGCGTGGCAGCACCAGCATGGTCACCGGGTCGATGCCCATGGTGGTCAGCGCGTCGATCTCCTGGTTCACCTTCATGGTGCCGATCTCGGCGGCGAAGGCCGATCCGGTGCGCCCGGCCAGGATCACGGCGGCCAGCAGGGGGCCCAGCTCGCGGATCAGGCTGATGGCCACCAGGTTGGCCACATACAGGTCGGCGCCGAAGCGGCGCATCGGCACCAGCGACTGGAACGCCAGGATCAGCCCCATCAGCGTGCCCAGCAGCAAGGTCAGCGGCACTGCGCCCACCCCGGCCTGGTCGGCAGTGCGCAGCAGGTCGGCTCGGCGGAATTGCCGTGCGCGCGAAGGCAGGCGCACCAACGCCACCACCACCTCGCCGAGGAACGCCACGCCGCCCAGTGCGGCGTCGAGCCCGGCGCGCAGCACGTCGCGCCAGGTGACCGGGGGCGGCGCGGGCGGCGACGGGGCGGGTCCGATCGCCTGCACCCGGTCGAGCAGGGCCTGCACCTGCGTGCCCACACCCTGCAACGTGGTCCCCGGGCGGGCGGCCAATTCGGCCAGAAGCGCCGCCCCGGTGGTGTCGCAGCCGGTCAGGGCTTCGAGGTCGAGCACCAGCCGGTCCTGGCCGGCGGCGGCGCGCATCGCTTCGCCCCACAGCGAGCCGCTGGTCACCGAATCGAGCGTGCCGGCGAAGCACAGCACGGTGGCGCCCGCTTCGCTGCGGGTGGTCAGCGTCGCGCCGGGGGAGGGATCAGCGGGGGAGCCAGGCATCGAACCGCTGGGACAGCTTGGCCAGGTTGTCGCGCCAGAACGGCTCGTCGCCCGCCAGCGTCGCGGGCAGGGCTCCCGGGGCGGTGGGCAGCAGCGCCTGGGCGTCGGCCGCCATGCCGTCGAGCGCGCCGCGGACGAACGGGCCAAGGGCCGACAGCGTGGCCAGCCGCGCCTGGTGCCGCGCCTCGGCGGCGAAGGCCAGCAGGCGCATGGCGGCGGCGGCGTTCGGGCTGCCACGCACGATCGCCAGCGCCGCCACGCTGGTGACCGCACCGGCCCATTGCAGCGCGAAGCCTCGGCCATCCTGGCGAATCGCCTCGGCGATGCCGGAGCTGGGTGCGCTGGTCATCAATACCTCGCCGGAGGCCAGCAGGCGGGCGGCCTCGACCTCGTCCTGCCACCACACGATGTAGGGGCGCAGCTGCTCCAGCTTTCGGAAGGCACGTTCCACCCCGGCCTCGCTGCGCAGCTGGCGATACACCTCGGCCGGCGGCACGCCGTCGGCCATCAACGCCACCTCCAGCGTGCCGCGGGGCTGCTTGCGCAGGCCGCGCCGGCCCGGCAGCTTCACCACGTCGCCGAACTCGGCCCAGCCCGGGCCGGCCGCGGCCGCGGTGCCCGCCAGCTTGTCGCGGTCCCAGGCCAGCACCAGGGCACGCAGGCCCAGGCCCAGGGCGCATTCGCCCGCACCGCCCGGCAGCAACCGTTCCCGCCCGCCCAGCGCGGCCCAGTCGAGTTTTTCCAGCAGCCCAGCCTCGCAACCGGCCAGCGCCTCGGCACCCGTCAGCGACAGCATGTCCCAGCCGGGCTGGGCCTCCAGCCGCGAGCGCAGGGCGGCAACCCCGCCCTGCCACGGCTGGATGTCGACCGCGGTGTCGGCGAACTGTGCAAAGGGGCGGACGATTGCATCGCGCAGCGCGCCGGGGGCGAGCATGTCGTGCAACGCCACCGTGAGGTCGCGCGCCGCGGCAGGGCCGGTGCCGAGCAGCAGGATGCAGGCAAGCGCCAGCACGGCGCGCCCGAGCGGGGCCCGGGCGTGCGGTGGCGGCAGGCGTTGCAGTAAATAATTGTGGTTCACCTGCTCGCAGCACCCGGTCGCAGCTGTGCCTCTCCCGTGCAGCATGGCGCGGGGCTGGTCAAGCCAATCCGCGCCGCGGCGGCGGGGCGTCGGCTGCCGGAAAGGCGCGCGCATGGTGCGGCTGCCACGCCAGTGCCGCCGGCAAGCCCGGTTCCAGCCCGGCCATCGGCACCCCGGCGGGGCGCTTCACAGCCACCTAGGCCGCGGGAAAACCCGGCACGCCGACGCGCAGCAGCAGGCGCACGTGGTCGCCCAGATAAGCCGCCTCCAGCAGGGTGGCAGGCAGCGCGCCCTCGCCCATCTCCTCGGCGGCGATGCCGGCGACCGCAATGCGCTCCGGCCGCACCGCGACCTGGCAGCGCTCACCGGCGTGCAGCGCGCCGGCCAGCGCCTCGGCCAGCGCGCCGCAATCCAGGCGCACGAGTGCTATGTCGTCCTCGACCTCCACCACCTCGCCGGGCAGGAAATTGCTCTCGCCCAGGAAGCCGGCGACGAAGGCGTCCTGCGGGGTTTCGTACAGCGTCTGCGGCGTGCCGACCTGGCGCAGGCGGCCCGCGGCCAGCACGGCGATGCGGTCGGACAGGCGCAGCGCCTCGGCCTGGTCGTGAGTGACATACAGCATGGTCACGCCAAGAGCGGCGTGCAGGTGGCGGATCTCGGCCTGCATCTCCTCGCGCAGGGCGCGGTCGAGTGCCCCCAGCGGTTCGTCCAGCAGTACCAGCCGGGGCTCGAACACCAGAGCCCTGGCCAGCGCCACGCGCTGCTGCTGGCCGCCGGACAGTTGGGCCGGCAGCCGGTCGGCCAGGCCCGACAGGCGCACCATGTCGATGGCGCGGGTCACCCTCTCGCGCTGGCTGCTGCGCGAGATGCCGCGCACCTGCAGCGGGAAGGCGACGTTCTCGGCCACGCTCATGTGCGGGAACAGCGCGTAGCTCTGGAACACCACGCCGATGTTGCGCTTGTGCGCCGGCAGGCGGGTGATCGGCGCCCCGTCGAGCAGGATCTCGCCGCCGTCCGGGCGCTCGAACCCCGCCAGCATCATCAGCGTGGTGGTCTTGCCCGAGCCCGACGGGCCGAGCAGGGTCAGGAACTCGCCCTTCGCCACGACCAGCGACAGGTCGTGCACGATGTCCGTCACGCCGTCGAAGCTCCTGCAAACGTGATCGAAGTGGACGTGGGGTTGCATGATTCTCGTTGGAGTTGACCGGTTGCGTGCCCATTTGCCTGAATGGACCGAATTTCGGCAAATCAGGGATTCCAGACGATGGCAACCGGCAGCATCAGCGGCGACGCGGAACAGGACATCCAGGCCCAGATCGCGCAGCTACGCGCGCAGCTCGACGCGCTGGTGAGCGAGGGCAGCGTGGCGGCGGCGGGGATCGCGCGCGATGTCAAGCGCATCGCCGCCAGCGAGATGGAAACGGTGTGCACCCAGATGCGCACCCAGCCGCTGGCCACCGCCGTGGTGGCGCTGGCCGGAGCGGCGGTGGGGTACATCCTCGGCCGCCTGGTTCGCTGATCCGCCGGGCAGCGGCGGGCGCGGCGCGGTGAACGACGCAGCGAAGCTGTTGCGCGTGCTGGTAATGGCCGAACGGCTGCGCCTGCGCCTGTTGGTGCGGCGCCACGCCACTCGCGGCGTACTGCTGCTGGGCGGGCTGGTGTTCCTGACCGCGGCACTGGCCATGCTGCACGTGCTGGGCTTCATAGTGTTGATGCCGCGGCTGACGCCAGTCGAGGCGGCATCGGCGGTGCTGGCGGTCGACCTGGCGTGTGCCCTGGGTTTGGTCGTGGCGGCGACACGGCTGGGACCCGGCAGGGCAGAGCGCGATGCCATGGCACTGCGCGAGGGCGCCCGCACCGAACTGACCCGCAAGGCACAGCTGGCACGGATGGCCATGGCATTGCTCGCCCTGCTGCGGCGGCAGCGGAGCTGAGGCCACGACCCGACCCCTTCGAGGGGTCCCGTGGCAAAGTCCCTGGCCTTCCTCCTTTCCGCCCAGCATGCTACCGGCGGCCTCCGCAGCAGGAGCCGCCCGGATGTCCGAGACCAGCGTTGTCGCCAGCCGCCAGGGCCGCATCGGCCATCTGCTGCTCAACCGCCCCAAGGCGCTGAACGCGCTCGACCTCGACATGATCCGCCGCATGCGCGCTGCACTCGACAACTGGCGCGACGATCCCGATGTCCACGCCGTGCTTGTCGAAGGTGCCGGCGGGCGCGCCTATTCCGCCGGCGGCGATGTCATCGCGGTGCGCGCCGCCGCCCTGGCCGGCAATGCCGAGCCGATCGAAAGCTTCTTCAGCGAGGAATACTCGCTGAACGCCGCCATCGCGGAATACCCCAAGCCCTATATCTCGCTGGTCGACGGCTTCTGCATGGGCGGCGGCATCGGCCTGTCGGTGCATGGCCGCATGACCATCACCACCGAGTCCAGCCTGTTCGCCATGCCGGAAACAATCATCGCGCTGTTCCCCGATGTCGGCGGCAGCTACGCCCTGCCGCGCATGCCCGGCCAGCTCGGCCTGTATCTCGGCCTGACCGGCCTGCGCCTGGGGGGTGCCGATGCGGTGCACGCCGGCCTGGCCACCCACCTGGTGAAGAAAGACGACCTGCCCGCCCTGCGCGATGCCCTCGCCCGAGACGGTGCTGCCTGCGTCGCCGGCTTTGCCCAAACCCCGCCCGCCTTCACCCTGGCAGCCCAGCGCGCCACCATCGACCGCTGCTTTGGCGCCGGCTCGGTGCCCGCGATCTTCGCGGCCCTGCAAGCCGAAGGCACCGACTGGGCGGCCGCCACGCTGAAGGAATTGCGCGCCGTCTCCCCCCTGTCGGTATTCTGGAGCTTCGAGATCCTCAAACGCGGCGCCGGCATGTCGCTGCGCGCCGCCCTGTTCGAAGAACTGAAGCTGACCCGCCGCGTGGCCATGCACCCCGAATTCCACGAGGGCGTGCGCGCCGCCCTAGTCGACCGCGACCGCAAGCCGCAGTGGAACCCGGCACGGATCGAGGATGTCGACCCCGCGGCCATCGCCGCGATGTTCGACTGATCAGGAAAGGCAAGGCCAGGGCTTTGCCCTGGACCCACCAGGTCCCGAGCGCGCCTTCGCGCGACGGGCCAAGCCCCTGGACCGTATACATGGGTTTCCAAAGGCCGTCGGCCGTTGGTGGGTCCAGGGCAAAGCCCTGGCCTTTTCTTTCTCAATAGGTCAACGACTAACCCACTTGGGGTGATCGCTCGGCGCGCAGCAACGCTGCCAGTTCCTGCACCGCCTTGGTCAGCATCAGCACCTCCTGCTCGCGCAGCGAGTCGATCTTCTGGTGCAGCAGTTCGATTTCCAGCTCGGCCTTGATGTTGATGCGGTAGTCCTCCTGCGCCGCCAGTCGGTCGATCTCCTGCTCGCGGTTCTGGCTCATCAGGATAAACGGCGCGGTGTAGGCGGCCTGGAACGACAGCGCCAGGTTCAGCAGGATGAACGGATAGGGGTCCCAGTGCCCGATCCAGCCAACGATGTTGGCCGCGATCCACAGCACCAGGATGCACGACTGCACCACGATAAAGCGCCACGAGCCGACCAACCCGGTGACGGCATCAGCAAAATGCTGCCCCCGGGTCAGCGCCGGCGGCTGCACAATGCCTTCGCGCTGGTTGCGCCGGACGCTGCGCAACTCGTGAAGCAGCCGCTCCTCAGTGTCACGCAGGTGCTCGGGTGTCGCGGCCATGGCCATTCTCCCAGCAGCGTGATGACCGACGGCGGAATCGCCGAGCGGTCTCGATCACGCGGGCTCGCTCTATTGTGCCGTCCAGCCCCCATCCACCACCAGCGAGGTGCCGGTGACCAGCGCGGACGCGTCGCTCGCCAGATACGCTACCGCCCCCATGATGTCCTCAACCTGGCCCAGCCGGCCCAGAGCGATCTTGCCCAGCACCTGGTCCTTGAAGCCCGGCACGGCGAAATATGGCCGTGTCATCGCTGTTTCGATGAAGGTGGGCGCGATGGAATTCACCCGGATGCCGCGCGGCGCCAGCTCGATGGCCAGCGCCTTGGTGATGCCCTCCACCGCGTGCTTGCTGCCACAGTACAGTGTGCGGTTAGGCCCGCCGACATGGCCCATCTGCGACGAGATGTTGATCACCGACCCGCCCGTGCCGGCCGACAGCATGCGCCCCGTCACCGCCTGGGTCACGACGTAAAGCGCCCGCACGTTCAGCGCGAACACCGCGTCGAAATCCTCCTCCGTCACCTCGGCCATCGGCTTGGCTCGGTTGGTGCCGGCGTTGTTCACCAACACGCCCAGCACCGGCAACGCCGCAACCGCCGCACGCACCGCCGCGACATCGGTGACATCAAGCGCCACCGCACTGGCCTGCTGCCCGTCGTGCCGCAACGCTGCGGCCACCGTCGCCACCTCATCCAGGCTGCGCGCCGCCAAATGCACGTGCGCACCCTGCTGCGCCAGAGCCGTCGCGATCGCCACCCCAATGCCGCGCCCCGCGCCCGTTACCAGCGCATGCCGCCCGTCCAGCCGGAACGACGGCATCTGCGGTAGCTCCACTTGGGTCATGCGGCTCGCTCCTATTGGGGAAGATAGGCCAGGGCTCTGCCCTGGACCCGCTGGGGCCGACGGCCCCAGACCCCTTCCAATAACAAGTGCGTTCGGCGCTCTCGCCGAAGGCGCTTACAGGTTGAGGGTCCAGGGACCTCGGGTCCCTGGTGGGGTCGAGGGGCAAAGCCCCTCGCCTTTCTTCCACCAGGGGCGCCCGCCGCGTCACTCGGCGGCGGTGCCGTATGGCACGTTGCGGCCGCCGTAGCGGCGCACGCGGACGTTGGCTTGTTCGGCGTGTCCGACGAAGCCTTCCAGCATGCACAGCCGCGAGCAGTATTCCCCCATCATGGCGCTGGCGGCATCGCTGGTGACGCGCTGATAGGTTACGGTCTTGAGGAATTTTCCAACCCACAGGCCGCCGGTGTAGCGGGCGGCGCCGAGGGTGGGAAGGGTGTGGTTGGTGCCGATCACCTTGTCGCCGTAGCTGACATTGGTGCGCGGGCCGAGGAACAGTGCGCCGTAGTTCTTCATGCGGGCGAGGAAGATTTCGGGGTCGCGGGTCATCACCTGCACATGCTCGCTGGCGATGCGGTCGGCTTCGGCGATCAGTTCGTCGGTGGTGTCGCACACGATCACCTGGCCGAAATCGGCCCAAGCCTGGCGTGCGATCGGCGCGGTCGGCAGGATGGCCAGCAGGCGCTCGATCTCGGCCATGGTGGCACGGGCGAGTTTTTCGCTGTCGGTCAGCAGCACCGCCGGCGAGGTGGGGCCGTGTTCGGCCTGGCCGAGCAGGTCGGTGGCACACAACTCGGCATCGACCGTGTCATCGGCGATCACCAGGGTTTCGGTGGGCCCGGCCAGCAGGTCGATGCCGACGCGGCCGAACACCTGGCGCTTGGCCTCGGCGACATAGGCGTTGCCGGGGCCGACCAGGAAATCCACCGCCGGAATCGTCTCGGTGCCATAGGCCATCGCGCCGATCGCCTGAATGCCGCCGACGATGTAAATCTCGTCTGCCCCGCCCAGCACCATCGCCACGATTACCGCCGGCGCCGGCCGGCCCTCGAACGGCGGCGTGCAGGCGATGATGCGGCGCACCCCGGCCACCTTGGCGGTGACGATGGCCATGTGGGCCGAGGCGACCAGCGGGTATTTTCCGCCGGGCACGTAGGCGCCCACGGTGTCGATCGGGATGTTCTTGTGGCCCAGCACGATGCCGGGCATCGTTTCAACCTCGATATCGCGCAGGGCGGCTTTCTGGTGCTCGGCGAAGTTGCGGACCTGGGCCTGGGCGAAGGTGATGTCGGCGACCGCGCGCGGGGTCAACGCGGCGAAGCAGGCGTCGATCTCGGCCTGCGACAGGCGGAAGCTTGGCGGGTTCCAGCGGTCGAATTTTTCCGAGTAGTCCCGCACCGCGGCGTCGCCACGCGCCTGGATATCGGCCAGCACCACCTCGACCGACTGCTTCACGCGGGCGGCGTCTTCGGCCTTGGCGTCCAGGCTGCGGCCAGGTTTGAGGATGCGGATCATGGGCGGGGTTCCTGGGGGGAGTTGTTAAAAGCAAGCATGTTCTTTTTTGAAAAAAAGAACCAAAAAACTTTTATCCGGTTGCACGACCGTCGACCCGCTCCAATGGATAAAAGTCTTTTTGCTTCTTTTTCTTCAGAAAAAGAAGATGCTTCCCTTCCTAGCTGACCTTCACCAATGCCTTGCCAGTATTCGCCCCCCCAAGCATGCCGACGAAGGCTGCCGGCGCGTTTTCCAGCCCCTCGGTCACCGTCTGCCGCCACTCCAGCTTGCCGGCCGCCAGGCGATCCGCAAGATCGGCCAAGGCGGTGGGAAAATGCTCGGCGTGGTCCGAGATGATGAAGCCGGTCAGCGTGGTGCGGGTGGTCAGCAGCCCCGTGGTATCGGCCATCGGCTGGCGCCGCGCCGCGTATCCGCTGCTGATCAGCCCGCACAGCGCGATGCGGGCGAAGACGTTCAGGTGGCGCATTGCCGCGTCCATCACCACGCCGCCGACATTCTCGAAGATACCGTCCACCCCGTGCGGCGCGGCGGCGGCGAAGTCGGCGTCGAGATTGCCCGCCTTGTAGTCAATGCAGGCGTCGAAGCCGAGTTCCGCGACCACGTGGCGGCACTTGTCGGGCCCGCCGGCGACGCCGATCACGCGTGCGCCGGCCTGCTTGGCGATCTGCCCGGCGACCGAGCCGACGGCACCAGCGGCGGCCGAGACCACCACCGTCTGGCCGGGCTTCGGCGCGATCAGCTTCAGCACGCCGAACCATGCGGTGACGCCAGGCATGCCGGCCGGGCCGAGATAGG
>JBBQOT010000030.1:0-11579 GCA_038331165.1 Acetobacterales bacterium | reverse complement strand
CGGCATGTGCGGTGCGTTGGCAATCAGGTTGCCGTCGGTGTCGAACAGCGCGCAGCTGAAGTCCAGCCGCTCCTTGATGTTGACCGAGTAGGCGCGGCGCCGGCCGGCCGGTGGTGTCCAGCGCATAGCGCGTCGCGGCCGGTGTGGCGCGGGCCAGTTCGGCATAGGTGGCGGGCCGCCGCGGATGGATGAAGCCATGGGCGGGGTAGACGGTGTTGCCGAGCTGATCAACCGGTGGGTACCACACCCGCACCTCGCTCCAGTCGTTGCCGGATGAGACATCGACCACCAGTTGGTCCTCGTCGACCTGACCGGCCACCCAGTTGGCCTGGGTGACCTGGAGCTGGCGCGGGCCAACCAGGCGGGTGACCACCGAGACATGGCCCGAGCGCAGGCGCGATGAGCGTTGCAGCACCAGCACGCTGCCGAGGATCGGCTTTTCGCTGCGGGTGTAGCGGCCGGTCGCACCGTGCCACCAGGACTCCGCCTCGCCATAGAGCGCGATTCCGGACAGCTCGCGGGCGAAGGGGGCGCAGGAGATGCCGGGAACCCGCGTGCTGGCGCCAGCGGAGACGCTGCGTGGGGATGCGCCGCAGCCGGCCAGCAGCGTGGCCAAAGCCAGGGGCGGCAACAGGTGGCGGAACAGGTGCCTGCGGGTCGTCATCGCCGCAGTATATCAGACCAGCGCGACAACGCACGGGAAATGCTGCGAACCCTTTGCCCTATCCTGCCAGTAGCGAATCCAGCACATAATCCGTATGCGCCCCCAGCGCCGGGCCGCTCCAGCCCACGGTATCCTCGGGTTTGGCGCCGTCGAAACGGATCGTCGGGCCGAAATGCAGGGTGCGGCCGATCAGCGGGTCGTCGACCTCCAGCACCGCGCCGCGCGCCCGGTTGTGCGGATCGGCGGCGATGTCGGCGATGTCGAACAGGCGCGAGCAGGGCACGTCGGCGGCCTCCAGCCGCAGTTCGGCCTCGGCGGCCGGCAGGGTGCGGGTCCAGGCGGCGATGGCGGCGTCCAGTTCGCCGGCGGCGGCACAGCGCAGCGCGTTGGTGGCGAAGCGCTTGTCGGTGGCGAGTTCGGCACGGCCGATGGCGGCCATCAGCCGGGCGAAGATCAGGTCGGAGTTGCCAGCCACGCACAGCCACCTGCCATCGGCGCAGGGATAGGTGTTGGAGGGCGCGGCGGTGGGGATGGCCGCGCCGACCGGCTGGCGGATGCGCCCGTCCAGCGCATATTCCGGCAGCATGCCTTCCATCAGGCTGACCACGGAATCAACCAGGTTCACATCGACGATCCGCCCGCGCCCGGTGCCAGTGACGTCGCGCTCATAGACCGCGCTCAGCAGCCCGATGGCGGCGTAGAGCCCCGCCAGATCGTCGCCGATCGAAATGCCGCAGCGCGGCGGCGGCAGGTCCGAGGCACCCGCGGGGTGGCCGGTGAGGTGGCGGATGCCGCCCATTGCCTCGCCGATCGCGCCGAAGGCCGGCTTGTCGCGATACGGGCCGGTCTGGCCATAGCCGGAGACGCGGGCGATCACCAGGCGCGGGTTGGCCGCATGCAGCACGTCTGGCCCCAGGTTCAGCTTTTCCAGTTGGCCAGGGCGAAAATTCTCCACCAGCACATCGGCCCGCGTCGCCAGCGCCAGCGCCCGGTCGCGGTCGCGCTTGAGGTCGAGCACCACGGACAGCTTGTTGCGGCCGTGGATGCTGAACCACACCGGATGGCCGTTCACCGTGGCACCCCAGCCGCGCACCGGGTCGCCGGTGGGCGGTTCCACCTTGATCACCTCGGCGCCGAGATCGGCCAGCACGCGGGTGCAGAACGGGCCGGCGATGTAGTGGCCGAGTTCCAGCACCTTCAGCCCCACAAGCGGGCCGGTGCGGGGCGGCGGGGCGGTCGGCGCGGGCATCGGCGGTCACCTCGTTGTCGGCGGGAGAAGAACGGCTCCGCATGGGCGCGAATTCAAGCGCCCTTAACCATCCGTTAGCCCTCGTGGTGTCAAGATGCGCTCGTGGCTGGCGACGGCCACACGCATTGTTCTGGACTTCTCCCCCCTGCGCCGCCGCCTTCGGGCGGGATCGGCGCACACCTTGGGCGGCGCGACATGGTCGTGCCGCCCTTTTTTTGCTCGCCTCTCGGGAACCAACGGCCATGGTGATCCATAGGACGCAAACGCAAGGCCCTGGCCTTTCTGCGCTGCTTTAACTTTCCCTCGCTAAGCCGACTGAAATCCTTCCCCTTGGCGAGATCCGCCGGCCGCCGCACCATTGCCATGCAATCGGACCAGGGGTGTCGCGCATGGACAAGTCGCTTATCGCTGCATTGGCCCGCCAGGCTGGGCTGGACCGCGCGCTGGCCGCGTTTCCCGACTGCGTTGCCAATGCCGCCGCCCAGGTTTTTGGAGAGAAAGGGGCCGTTGGCCGCAGCGACGAGATCGCCGCCCCGACCGCGCCCACCGCCGAGCCCTGGCCGCCGATGCGGGTGGGAGGGGCGCGATGATGGCCGACCTGCACTGGCTTACCGCCGCCGAGGCGAGCCGGGCCTTCGCCGCCAAGACACTCTCGCCGGTCGAACTGGTGCGCGCCCTGCTCGACCGCATCGCCAAGCTGGACCCGCAGCTCAACGCCTTCATCCGCGTTGATGCCGAAGGGGCACTCGATGCAGCCGCCGCCGCCGAGGCCGAGATCGCGCGCGGGCGCCGCCGCGGCCCGCTGCACGGCGTGCCGGTCGGCATAAAGGACATCATCGACGTGGCCGGCCTGCCGACCACCTGCCATTCGAAGGTGATGCCCGCCACGCCGGCCGCGGCCGACGCCGTGGTGGTGGCCAAGCTGCGCCAGGCCGGCGCGGTGATCATGGGAAAGCTCTCCACCCATGAATTCGCCATCGGCGGGCCGAGCTTCGACCTGCCATGGCCGCCGGCGCGCAACCCGTGGAACCGCGATCACCATCCCGGCGGCTCCTCCTCCGGCTCCGGCGCGGGGCTGGGGGCCGGGTTCTTCCCGCTGGCGCTGGGCACCGACACCGGCGGCAGCATCCGCAACCCGGCCAGCGTGTGCGGCATCGTCGGGCTGAAGCCGACCTATGGGCTGGTGTCGCGCCGCGGGGTGTTCCCGTTGGCCTTCTCGCTGGACCATGTGGGGCCGATGACGCGCGACGTGACCGACAACGCGCTGTTGCTGGGCGTGCTGGCCGGGCACGACCCGCAAGACCCCGGCAGCGCCGCCACTGCCCACCACGACTATCAAGCCGGGTTGGAGCGTGGCGTGCGTGACCTGCGCATCGGCTTCGTGCGCCATTTCCACGAGCGCGACCTGCTGGCCGACCCCGAGGTCGCCGCCGGACTGGAGACCGTCGCCCGCACCTTGGCCGGCGAGGGTGCCCTGCTGCGCGAGGTGGTGCTGCCGCCGCTGGCCGAATTCGCCGCAGTGAACCGGGTGATCCTGAACGCCGAGGCCTGGTCGATCCACGCCCCCTGGCTGCGCGAGCGGCCGGGCGATTACGGCATGCTGGCGCGCCGCCGGCTGATGCCCGGCGCCTTCCTGTCGGCCGGCGACCTGCTGGCCGCCCAGCGCCGCCGCGGCCAGATGATCGCGGCGGTGGAGGCGGCGCTGGCGGAGGTCGATGTGCTGCTGTGCGCCAGCTCGATGGACCCGCCGAGCCGCATCGAGGATGCCGAGGAGACGGCGCGCACCTATCCGCGGCAGGCGCGCGCGCCGTTCAACACCACCGGCCATCCGGCGCTGGCCATGCGGGCGGGGCTGTCGCGCGCCGGGCTGCCGCTATCGGTGCAGTTCGTCGGCCGGAACTTCGCCGAGGCAACGCTGTTCCAGGTGGCCCGCGCGTGGGAGCGTGCCGCCGGCATCGACAAGCAGCACCCCGCCTGGCTGTAGACGGAACGGCCTCGCGCATCCCTGTTGAAATCTGCCATGCGTGGGGGGTAACGTGTTCGCGGCGGCGTCGGAAAACCCGCGACACACAACAGCGGGACCGCGCGGCCCGGGTGCACGCACTGGGTGCATCCGCGAGCACGAGGGCGTTCACCCAAGCCGCGCCGACCCAGGCCACGCCAGCCCGCCGGGCACGACCCGACAGTCATGCCCCGGCAGGTTCATCGGCCGCCGGTCTGCCCAGCGCGGGCCCGACGCCCCTAGCAAAGGGCGGACGTTGATGGCGAAGGGTACTGTGAAATGGTTCAATCCCACCAAGGGGTACGGCTTCGTCGCCCCTGATACCGGCGGCAAGGATGTGTTCGTGCACATCAGCGCGGTGCAGAAGGCCGGGTTGCGCACCCTCAACGAGGGCCAGGCGCTGACCTTCGACATCGAGGAGCAGCCCAACGGCCGGGCCGCCGCGGTCAACCTCATGGCCCATTGACCGGCGGGTGGTGCCGCGCCGGGAGAGACTCCCTCGATCGCGGCGAACGTGTTACTGGTATCCCGCGATTCGCATCTGCTGCTATCCGGCGGTGAGTATGGTCGCGTGCCCGGAGGGACGAGCCAGCCCATGAGCCAGATTTCCCGGCCGCACCCGCAGGTGGCGCCGCACTCCGCGCTCGACGCTGATGCCGTCCGCGCCGCCTATCGCCGCTGGGCCGGGGTCTATGACCTCGTCTTCGGCGGCGTTTCCCGCTGGGGCCGGCGGCGGGCGGTCGCCGAGGTCAACCGGCTGCCCGGCACCAGGGTGCTGGAGGTGGGCGTTGGCACCGGCCTCGCTTTGCCGCACTACAATGCCGACAAGCGCATCACCGGCATCGACCTGTCGGCCGAGATGCTGGCGCGCGCGCACGACCGGGTGCGCAGCGAACGGCTGACCAATGTGGACGCGCTGCTGGAACTCGACGCCGAGTCGACCGGATTTGACGACGGCGCTTTCGACATTGCCGTGGCGATGTTCGTCGCCTCGGTGGTGCCGCACCCGCGCGCGCTGATGGCCGAACTGCGCCGGGTGGTTCGGCCGGGTGGGCACATTTTCTTCGTCAATCACTTCGCCGCCGAGCGCGGCCTGCGCTGGTGGGCCGAGCGGACGCTTGCCCCGGCCTCGCGCGCCCTTGGCTGGCACCCGGATTTCGCCTTCGACGCATTGTTCAGCCCCGACGAGCGCAGCCGGACCCAGTTCACGCCGGTGCCGCCCTTTGGCCTGTTCACCCTGGCGCGCCTGCCCAACTGAGCCGGCCCGGCGCGTACCGGGAGGCTGCCGGGCGTTGCCGTGGCGCGGAAATTCGGCCGACAGGCCTTGATCTCGGCCCTGCGGCGGAGTAGCCAAACTCAGCACGGCACCTCATGTATGGCCGGTGCATGTCAGCGGAATGGATCGAACGATGCCACTTCTCCGGCGCCTGGTTGCCGCCGCCTTTCTGGCCAGCCTGGCCATTGTTTTCGCGGCCCTGCTCTACCCCGCGCTGGCCGATGTGCCGCGCAACTGGCAACTGGGCTTGCAGGAACCGGCCAGCCCGGTGGCCACGCGCATTTATGGCCTGCACACCATGGTGATGTGGATCATCACAGTGATCACCGTCTTCGTCGCCGGGCTGCTGGGCTATGTGATCTGGCGCTACAGCGCCGAGCGCAACCCGACCCCCAGCCAGACCAGCCACAACACGTTCCTGGAAGTCGCCTGGACCGTGGTGCCGGTGCTGATCCTGGTAGTGATGGCAATCCCCAGCTTTCGCCTGGTCTATTACCAGGACCGCACGCAGAGCGCCGACATGACGGTGAAGGTGACTGGCCGGCAGTGGTACTGGGAATACACCTATCCCGACGCGGAGGGCCTGAACTTCGGCAGCCGCCCGCTGGAGGCCAAAAGCGTCAAGCCCGCCGATATCAAGCCCGGCCAGCGCCGTTTGCTGGATGTGGACGAGCCGCTGGTGCTGCCGGTCGGCAAGAACGTGCGCATCCTGACCACCAGCGCCGACGTGATCCACAGCTTCTATGTGCCGGCGCTGGGGGTGCAGCGCTACGCAATTCCAGGCCGTCTTATCGAGACGTGGGTGCGGATTGACCGGCCGGGCACATATTATGGCCAGTGCAACCAGATCTGTGGCGAGGACCATTCCAACATGCCGATTGCCGTGCGCGCCGTGCCCGAGGCCGAATATGTCGCTTGGCTGGCCGAGGCGAAGAAGAAATACGCTGGCTTCGAGACACCGCACTCGCCCGGCCCGTTCGGCGCGCCCACTGGCCGCAGCACGGTTCTCGCCGCGGTTCGCCACTAGGCCCAGGGCAGCAGGAGCAAAGCAATGACCGCACAGGACAAGGCTGCCGGCTACGGCCATGGTGGGCATGACGACCACCACCACGTGCAACTGAGCTTCGCGCAGCGCTGGTTGTTCAGCACCAACCACAAGGATATCGGCACGCTCTACATCATCTTCGGGCTGGTCGGCGGCATCGTCGGCCTGGTCATCTCGATCCTGATGCGCATCGAGCTGCAGAGCCCCGGGATGCAGATATTCGCCTCCGGCCAGTCGTGGAACGCGGCGATCACTTCGCACGGGCTGCTGATGATCTTCTTCTCGGTCATGCCGGTGCTGATCGGCGGGTTCGGCAACTGGTTCGTGCCGCTGATGATCGGCGCGCCCGACATGGCGTTCCCGCGGCTGAACAACATCAGCTTCTGGCTGCTGGTGCCGGCGTTCATCCTGATCCTGCTCGGCCAGTTCGTGGGCCAGGGTGCCGGGCCCGGCTGGACGCTGTATCCGCCGCTGGCCAATTCCACCTACCAGTCCGGCCCGGCGCTCGACTTCGTGCTGTTCGCGCTGCATCTGGCCGGCATCTCGTCGCTGCTGGGCGCCATCAACTTCATCACCACCATCTTCAACATGCGCGCGCCGGGCATGACGCTGCACAAGATGCCGCTGTTCGTGTGGTCGATCCTGGTCACCGCCTTTCTGCTGCTGCTGGCCGTGCCGGTGCTGGCGGGGGCGATCACCATGCTGATCACCGACCGCAATTTCGGCACCGCGTTCTTCGACCCGCAGGGCGGCGGCGATCCGGTGCTGTTCCAGCATCTGTTCTGGTTCTTCGGCCACCCCGAGGTGTACATCATGATCCTGCCCGGCTTCGGGCTGATCAGCCACATCATCTCGACCTTCAGCCGCAAGCCAGTGTTCGGCTATCTCGGCATGGCCTATGCCATGGTCGCCATCGGCGTGGTCGGCTTCGTGGTGTGGGCGCACCACATGTTCATCTCGGGCATGGATGTGGACACGCGCGCCTACTTCATGGCCGCCACCTTCGTCATCGCGGTGCCGACGGGCGTCAAGATCTTCTCCTGGATCGCCACCATGTGGGGCGGCTCGATCGAGATGAAGACACCGATGCTGTGGGCGGTGGGCTTCATCTTCCTGTTCACCGTCGGCGGCGTAACCGGCGTGGTGCTGGCCAATGCGGGCCTCGACCAGTTGTTGCACAACAGCTACTACGTGGTGGCGCACTTTCACTATGTGCTTTCGCTGGGCGCGGTGTTCTCGATCTTCGCTGGCTTCTACTACTGGATCGGCAAGATGAGCGGCCGGCAGTATCCGGAGCAGTTGGGCAAGATCCACTTCTGGGTCACCTTCGTGGGCGTGAACCTCACCTTCTTCCCGATGCACTTCCTCGGCCTGGCCGGCATGCCGCGCCGCTACGTGGACTATCCCGACGCCTTTGCCGGCTGGAACATGGTCGCCTCGATCGGTGCCTATATCGGTGGTGCCTCGATGATCCTGTTTCTCTACATCGTCTGGCGCACCTTCACCTCGAAGGAGCATCTGGCCGACAACTATTGGGGCGAGGGCGCGACGACGCTGGAATGGACGCAATCGTCGCCGCCGGCGTTCCACACCTTCGAGGTTCTTCCGCGTATTCGGTGAGGATGATGAACCAGACTGCAAGGCATGCGTTGTCGCCGGCCGGGGGGGCAGAAGTCCCCCTGACCGCCGATGCCCTCCACGCCGACGTGTATCCGATCTCCTCAGTGGGAGACTGGATCGCCCTGCTGAAGCCGCGCGTCGTCATGCTGGTGGTGTTCACCGGCTGGATCGGCATGATGATCGCGCCGGGCACGCTGCACCCGGTGCTGGCGGCCACCGCCATTCTGTGCATCACGGTCGCCGCCGGCGCCGCCGGTGCGATCAACATGTGGTACGATCGTGACATCGACCTGGTGATGCGGCGCACCCGCAACCGGCCGATCCCTGCCGGACGGATCTCGCCCTCCGGGGCGTTGGGCTTCGGGGTAGTGCTGTCGTGTGGTTCGGTGCTGGTGATGGCGGTGGCTACCAACGCGGTCGCGGCGGCGCTGCTGGCCGGCTCGATCGGCTTCTACGTATTTATCTACACGATGTGGCTGAAGCGCCGCACCGCGCAGAATATTGTCATCGGCGGGGCCGCTGGCGCCTTTCCGCCGCTCATCGGCTGGGCCGCGGTGACCGGCGGCATCGACGTGTTGCCGCTGCTGATGTTTGCCATCATTTTCTTCTGGACGCCGCCGCATTTCTGGTCGCTGGCGCTGTGGGCCCATGCCGATTATGCCCGCGCCGGCGTGCCGATGCTGCCGGTGGTGGCCGGCGCGCGCGCAACACGGCGGCAGATTTTCGCCTACACGCTGGTGCTGGTCGCGGTGACTCTGGCGCCCTGGGCGCTGGCGCTGACCGGGCCGGTCTATGGCTTCGCCGCCCTGGCCCTGGGCCTCGGTTTCATCCTTTGTTCCTGGCGCGTGCTGCGCGACCGACAGGACACGGCCGGCGTCAGCCAGACCAACGACGCCCCGGCCCGTGCCGCGTTCAAGTTCTCGATCGCCTATCTGTTCATCCTGTTCGCGGCCCTGGCCGTTGACCGTCTGGTGGGGTAAGCCGCGATGAACGCCGCCCCGCTTTCACCGGCCCCGCTTTCACCGGGCCCGCTTTCGCCCGCCGATATGGCCGCCGAACTGCGCCGCCGCCGCCGTGGCCGCAACGTGGCGGTACTGGTCGTGCTGGTCGGGCTGGCTGTGTTGTTCTACGCGATTGCCGTCGTCAAATTGGCGCGGCCGGAGCTTGGCGGCTGACATGGCACAAGCATCCCGCCCACCGCGCAACGGCCTGATGGCTCTCACCCTTGCAGGGGTGATCGGCGGCATGCTCGGCCTGTCCTTCGCCTCGGTGCCGCTCTATCGCCTGTTCTGCCAGATCACCGGCTACGGCGGCACGCCGCGCATCGACGCCGCTGCCAGCCCCGGTGCGATCGACCGCAACATCACCATCCGTTTCAACGCCGACGTGCATTCCGCCATGCCGTGGAAATTTGCGCCGGTGCAGCGCGAGGTCACGCTGCGCCTGGGCGAGGAGGCGGTGGCCTTCTACGTCGCGCGCAACCCGACCGCCGCGCCTATCACCGGCGTATCGACCTACAACGTCACGCCTGAGAAGGCGGCGCGGTATTTCCACAAGACCGCCTGCTTCTGCTTCGACGAGCAGACCCTGGCGCCGGGGCAGGAGATGTCGTTTCCGCTCAGCTTCTGGATCGACCCCGCCATCGCCGACGATCCCGGCGCGCGCGACGTGCGCACCATCACGCTGTCGTACACCTTCTTCCGCACCCTCGACGACGTCGCCCTGGCCAAGGCTGGCCCACATGTCGGCGCGCGCCAGGCGACACCATGACGGCGCGCCCGCGCACCCCCACCGAACCCGCCGCGCGGCCGTGCCGCTTGCCGCGGCGCACGAATTGACGATGATGCGGCCACTACCTGGGACAAGCATGGCATGAGCAGCGACTCGCACGGCCCCTCCACGATCACCAGCTCCGGCCTCAAGCAGCCGTACCACCTGGTTGATCCCTCGCCCTGGCCAATCATCGGTGCCGCCTGTGGCGGTGCCACGCTCAGCGGCATCGTGCTGGCCGCGCACTTCCACAACTACTGGCTGCTGACCGCCGGCCTGCTCGGCACGCTATGCGTGATGTTCTTCTGGTGGCGCGACGTGCTGAAGGAAAGCAGCACGCCCGGCCTGCACAGCACCGTCGTGCGCCTTGGCCTGCGCTACGGCATGATCATGTTCATCGCCAGCGAGGTGATGTTCTTCGTCGGCTTCTTCTGGGCCTTCTTCCACTACGCGCTGTTTCCCGAGCACGTGCTGGGCGTTGAGCACCCGACATGGCCTCCGCCGGGTGTGAAAACCTTCGACCCCTGGGGCCTGCCGTTCCTCAACACCATGATCCTGCTGCTGTCCGGCACCACCGTGACCTGGGCGCATTACGGCCTGCTGAACGGCGACCGCCGCGCGCTGATCCGTGGCCTGGCGATAACCGTGGTACTCGGCCTGATGTTCACCGGCCTGCAGGCCTGGGAATACTCGTTGGCGCCGTTCAAGTTCGCCGGCGGCGGCATCTATTCCTCCACGTTCTTCCTGGCCACCGGCTTCCACGGCTTCCACGTCATCATCGGCACGCTGTTCCTGGCGGTCTGCTTGTGGCGCGCCAACCGCGGCGACTTCACCGCCGAGCGCCATTTCGGCTTCGAGGCAGCCGCCTGGTACTGGCATTTCGTCGACGTGGTGTGGCTGTTCCTGTTCATCTGCATCTACTGGTGGGGTGCGGGCGAGATCGCCGTTCACTGATGGCCCACACGCCACCCGCGTGGTGGCAGGCGGCGCTGACCTGCCGCTGCCCGCGCTGCGGCGAGGGCAAACTCTACGACGGCCTGCTGACCATCAAGCCCGCATGTACCGCATGCGGGCTTGATTTTGGCGGTCACGATACCGGCGACGGCGCGACCGTGCTGGTGATCCTGCTGCTGGGCGCCATCGTCGTCGGCCTGGCCTTCTGGGTCGAGTTCCGCTTCGAGCCGGCGCTGTGGGTCCATGCCGTTTTGTGGCCGGTGGTCACCGTGCCGCTGGCCATCGCCATGATGCGGCCGATGAAGGCCGCCCTGGTGGCGCTGCAATTCCGCCACCGTGCTAGCGAGATGGGGCAGTGATACCAACACCTGTTGAGCGGAAGCGATCAAGGCAAGGGCAGGGCGGTGCCCAGGACCCACCAAAAGCCGCGGGCCGTTGGAAAACCAAAAAGAAAGAAAAAATGTCCAGGGGCTCGGCGCCTGGCGGGGCGCCGGGCAGCGCCCCGCCCTTGCCTTCAATGTGTCCCTACCGGCTGGTCATGATCAGCTTGGCCAGCGAGACGAGACTGTGACTGATACCGCCCTGCGCCGCCTGCTGATCCCCGCCCTGTCCACCCTGACGATGCTGGCGGTACTGCTCTTCCTTGGCACCTGGCAGGTGCAGCGCCTGGCCTGGAAGAGCGCCCTTCTCGCCGCGCTCGACGCGGCCGAAAAATCGCCCGCTGTTCCGCTCTCCGCCCATCCGCCAGCCTTTGCCCGCGTCCGCGCCGAAGGAACGTTCCTGCCGGCCCACCTTGCATGGTACGGCATCGAGGTCCGCAGCGTCGGGGCCGCGACAATCGGCGGCGCACGCTGGCTCGACGTGCTGTTTCAACCCGGCGCCGCGCCGGTCCTGGTGGATCGCGGGTGGGTGCCCGACGTGATCGCCCGCAACCCGCCTCCCGTCATTGCCGCGCATGCGGCGGTGATCGAGGGCTATGTCCGTCCCCCTGAGCCCGCC
>JBBQOT010000029.1:0-11644 GCA_038331165.1 Acetobacterales bacterium | reverse complement strand
AAACCCATTTATTTTCATATATTTAAGGTCCAGGGGCTTGGCCCCTGGTGGGTCCAGGGCGAAGCCCTGGCCTTGCTTGGCCCTGGGTCATCCCAAACAGTGATTGGTATGATACCAACCCTCGGTAACGGTGACACGCAGTCAGGCAAGTCTGGGCTTCGCCCCGAACCCCGCCAGTCCCGAGCGCGCCTTCGCGCGACGGGCCGAGCCCCTGGACCTCATATTATTGAAATAAAATGGGTTTCCAAAGGCCGTCGCCTTTGGCGGGTCCCCGTCGGCGCGGCTTCGCGCCGAGGCGGCAGAGCCCTGTTTGCGCCGTGCACGTGCCCAGCACGTCGCGCTGGTAACTGGGGGCTGGTGGGTCAGTATCTGCCTGCGACCGCAACCCATCATATTGGACACGATACTATCGCTTAAGATTTCGGTCTGCGGCATCGCGTCGTCGACTGAGACTGCCACAGTGGAGATCCCATCTTAGCGCCTCTTCATGCCCAGGAGAGTACCGACCAGATGCTAACCAGGCACGTTGGCTGTCACCGAGCGGATATGTCGGTCGCCAAGGCCATGCGTAGAATCCGAAGCTTCCGCCAGGAGCCGTGATTCACTTACTAGCAACTGACGTATCCACCACCTGCCCGATCATCATGGCGGCTTCGAGCATGGTGGTCCCAACCGGTTCACGCCTCTCTGACCGTGTTGAAACCGTATCGTGACCAAATACGGCAGATTGCCTCCCGGTCAGGGAACAACGTCACCCGGCCAAAGCGTCGGGGGGTCAAGCTGCGCAAGCGCGCGCAGCGCTTGGCACGGCGTTACACAGAAGGAGGACATGCAGATGAAAAGTATAGGCACGCCCGGCATCGCGCGCGACACACGCATCGGCGCAATCGACGTCGCGGTCTCTGATACGGGCCCATTCCTGCGCCAGGAAGGGCGCAATCCCGCATCGCCGCGCAGCCTCGCCAGAGCCCGCCCGGTGCCGGGACGCCTAGGGATGCCCGGCCGCAGGAACCTGGAAAGGCACCCACCCTTCGGTGATGGGCCGGTTGCGTTCGCCTGGATCGCGCGCCTCGCGTCGTCCATGCGCCGTGCGCTGTGATCCTGCACGCACCGCGGCTCAACCACCCCGTGACGCCATCGCTGATCCCTATGACCGGTCGCCACGGCTGGCGTCACCGTCGCCCGCTCTGACTGGCTCCACGTGATTCGTCCTGCGATCCGTGCCAGCTTGGCCGCGCCCTGGGCCAGCGACGACTTGGTGCGCGCCGAACTGTTCAGCGCCGAACGCCTTGAGCAGCATGCCGCCAGCCTGGCTGCGGCACAGCCGGTCATAACCAACATCACCGCGGGGCGCTCGCTCGCCCGGCGTCTGCGCCAGAACGACCGGTTCCTGTTGACGGCGCACCGGTCGTTGCTGCAGGCGGTAGCCGATCGCGGGGCGATGACGCCGGCCAGTCAGTGGCTGGTGGACAACTATCATGTGGTGCAGGCGCAGATCCGCGAAATCCGCGACGATCTGCCGCCCGGTTATTATCGCCAGCTCCCCAAGCTCGCGAGCGGTCCGTTCGCGGGCTATCCCCGCATCCTGGGGGTCGCCTGGGCGTTCGTGGCGCATACCGACAGCCGTTTCGATGCGCCGTTGCTGGTCCGCTTCATGCGGGCCTACCAGCGTGTCCAGCCGCTCAGCATCGGCGAGTTGTGGGCGGTGGCCATCACGCTGCGGGTCGTGCTGGTGGAGAATCTGCGCCGCGCCGCCGGTCAGATCCTGCGCCGCCGTGCGGAACGGCGCGACGCCGATGCCGTCGCCGAGGCGATCCTGGCGGCGGCGGACAGCACGACGGTGCCGACCCTGATGGCGCGGATTCCGACAGCACCGCTGCATCCCGCCTTCGCAGTTCAACTGATGCAGCGGCTGCACGACCAGGATGCCGCCGCTGTCCCGGCCCTGCAGTGGATTGAGGAACGCCTGGCCGAGCAGGGCACCGGGGCCGACGCCATCATCCAGGCGACGCACCAGAACCAGGGTGCGATGAGCGTGACGGTGCGCAACATCATCACCAGCATGCGCCTGATCTCCGCCGTCGACTGGACCGATCTGGTCGAGGAGGTCAGTCTCGCAGACGACATGCTCCGCGCGGCCACGGCCTTCGGCGCGATGGATTTCCCCACCCGCAACCACTATCGCAGCGCGATCGAGGAGCTCGCGCGTGGCGCCAGGCTGTCCGAGCTGGAGGTGGTACAGGAGGTGCTGGACAACGTCGGCGCGGTGGAGCATGCGGCCCTTCGTGGCCGCCATGAACCGGACGCGCGGTCGACCGACCGCACCGCGGATCCCGGCTACTACCTGATCGGCGACGGGCGGGCGGCGTTCGAGGCGGCAATCGGCTTCAGCCCGCCATTGGCCGGCCGGGTGGCGCGCGTGGTCAGAAGCCTCGGCCTGCCAGGCTATGTCATTGGCATCCTGGCCCTTACCTCCGGCATTGCGGGCTTGGTGGTGCATCTGCTGGTGCAGCACGGGCTCGGCGGGTGGGGTGTGGCGATATTCGCAGCCCTGGCGCTGTTTCCCGCCGCCGGTCTTGCGGTGGCACTGATCGACCGCCTGATCGGGGCCTGCGTGCCCCCCAGGCCATTGCCGGCGCTCGCGCTGCGCGACGGGGTGCCGGCGGCGCTGCGCACCATGGTTGTGGTACCGACCCTGTTAACCTCGGCGGAGGCCGTCGCTGCGCAGATCGAGCAGCTTGAGGTCCATCACCTCGCCAGCCCGGACGGCGAGGTGTTGTTCGCGCTGCTGAGCGACTGGACCGACGCACCGGCCGAGACCATGCCGGATGATGCGGCACTGCTGGAGTTGGCGGTCGCCGGGATCGAGCGGCTGAACCGCCGCCATTGCCCCGCCGGGTCCGCGCTGGAATTCGCGGGCTGCCCGCCGCGCTTCCTGCTGCTGCACCGGCGGCGCCGGTGGAACGCCATGCAGGGCAGTTGGATGGGGTGGGAGCGCAAGCGCGGCAAGCTGCTTTCGCTGAACCGCTGGCTGCGCGGGGCCAGCGTCGGCGAATTCATCGACACAGATGCAACCCCGCACATAGCACCCGCCGGTGTGCGGTATGTGGTGACTCTCGATTCCGACACGCGCTTGCCGCGTGACACGGTGCGCCGCCTGGTCGGCAAGATGGCGCATCCGCTGAACCGGCCGCGGTTGGACGCAGCCCTCGGTCGGGTGGTTGAGGGCCACGGCATCCTGCAGCCGCGCGTGACACCATCGCTGAGCGGCGCGGGATCGCTGTATCGCCGGGCGTTCTCGGTCGCCGGCGGCATCGACCCGTACGCTGCCGCTGTCTCGGACGTCTATCAGGATCTGCTGGGCGAAGGTTCGTTCGTGGGCAAGGGCATCTACGATGTCGACATCGTCGAGGCCACGCAGGCGGGGCGGGTGCCGGACAATGCGCTGCTGAGCCACGACCTGTTCGAGGGCATTTTTGCGCGCGCGGGCCTTGCCTCGGATGTGGAGGTCGTCGAGGCGTCGCCGGCCCGCTACGACGTGGCGGCCGCGCGCCAACATCGCTGGACGCGTGGCGATTGGCAGCTGCTGCCGTGGGTGCTCGGCCCACGAGGGCGCGACCTGCCGTTCGCCGGCCGGTGGAAGATGCTCGACAACCTTCGGCGTAGCCTTACTCCGCCGATGCTGGTGCTCGCGCTGCTGGCGGGCTGGCAGTTGGCACCCGACCAGGCCCTCCTCTGGACCTGTTTCGTGGTGGTCACCGTGGCGAGCGCGCCGCTGCTGGCGCTGGGCGAGGGGGCCTGGCCACGCCGCAGACAGGTGGATCTGGCCAGCCACCGTCGCGCCTTCGTCGACGAGGCAAAATGGACCTTCAGCCACATCGCGTTGGTTGTGGCCCTGCTTGCGGCGCAGGCGTCGCTGATGGTCGACGCGATCGGTCGCACCCTGCTACGCTTGGCTGTCACGCGGCGGAACCTGTTGGAATGGACCACTGCGGAGCAGGTGGGCGCTGGTCGCCAGCACGGCCTCGCGGACACTTTCGCGCGGATGTGGGGAACGCTTGGGATCGGTGCCGCAGCCCTTGCCGGCCTGGCCCTGGCACCACCCGGCGTCTGGCTGATCGCCGCACCCTTTGCCGTGCTGTGGCTGGCCGCCCCTGCGGTGGCGTGGTGGATCAGCGGCCCGCTCGATGCCGGACCGGCATCCGCGTCGGCCGCCGACGCGCAGGCATTGCGCCTGGTCGCGCGGCGCAACTGGCGGTTCTTCGAAACCTTCGTGACGCCGGCGCACAACATGCTGCCGCCGGACAATTTCCAAGAAGATCCCAAGCCGATTGTTGCCCGGCGGACTTCGCCCACGAATATCGGGCTCTATTTGCTGTCGCTCGCGGCCGCGCGGGCCTTCGGCTGGATCGGGCTGGATGCGACGATCGCGCGGCTGGAGGCGATTTTCGCGACGCTTGACCGGATGAAGCGGGTGCGCGGTCATTTTCTGAACTGGTACGACACGGCCGATCTGCGACCGCTTGAGCCACGATACGTTTCGACTGTGGACAGCGGCAACCTGGCCGGTCACCTCATTGCCCTGGCGAATGCCTGCGAGGCTTGGATCAGCGAGGTGCCTGACGGGCGCGCGGGCTTGGCGGGTACCCTGGACGCGCTGGCGATCTTGCGTGCCACGGTTTATGCGGCGGGGTCACCCGGCCGCGAGGGAGCAGCAACGCTGCTGGCGCCGATGGCTGCCCTGTCAGAGGCCATCCGGCCGGGCGCCGCGGACGAGGATGCGGCCAGCGCGGCTGATCGCCTGGTGGCCGCAGCCGCCGCCTTGCGAGGCGAGGCGCACAGCGACCTGCTGTTCTGGGCCGAGGCGGCGCGCATTGCAGCGATCGCGCTTGCGCAGGATCGCATCCGCATGAAAAACGCGGCCGCGCCCGGATCGGACGATATCGCGCGGCGGCTCTTCGCACTGGCCGGGCAGGCGCGGGAGATGGCCGCAGCGATGCGCTTCGACCTTCTGCTGAACACGGAGCGCCGGCTGCTCTCGCTCGGCTTCGTGGTCAGCGACGGTCGCCTCGACGAGGCATGCTACGATCTGCTTGCGTCGGAGGCACGCTTGGCGAGCTTTCTGGCGATTGCGCAGTCCGATGTGCCCGTCGCACATTGGTTCCGTCTGGGCCGCACGATGGTTCCTGTTGCGCGCGGCGCGGCCTTGGTGTCGTGGTCCGGGTCGATGTTCGAGTACCTCATGCCGGCCCTAGTCCTGCGCGAGCCGCCGGGCAGTCTGCTGGCGGATACCGGGCGCGTCGCCGTGGACCGGCAGATGCGGTATGCCACCGCGCTCGGCCTGCCGTGGGGGATCTCGGAATCGGCCTTTGCCGCGCGCGATATCGAAATGACTTACCAGTATTCGGCTTTTGGCGTGCCCGATTTGGCGCTGAAGCTCGGACTGGCCGAGAGCTTGGTGATCGCCCCGTACGCCACCGGGCTCGCGGCCATGGTCGATCCTGCCGCCGCCGCGCGCAATTTCGACGCGCTGGCCGCGGCCGGGGCACTCGGCCGCCACGGCTTCTACGAAGCGCTCGATTACACCAGTGAGCGGGTGCCGGCCGGCCGCACGGTCACGGTGGTGCGTGCCTTCATGGCCCATCACCAGGGCATGGCGATTGTTGCTATCGCCAACACGGTCCTGGGCGGGCTCATCCGCACCTGGTTTCACGCCGAGCCGCTGGTGCAGGCCAACGAATTGCTGCTGGAGGAACGCCCGCCGCGCGACGTCTCGACCCTGCCGGCGCGGGTGGAGGCGGCCGTGCCGTCCAGGATGGGCGCGGGTGACGCAGACGACCACCCGGCACGTCGGGTCGCCACCCCGCATGGCGCGGCACCGGCGTCGCACATCCTGTCGAATGGCCGCTACACGGTGATGCTGACCGCCGCCGGCTCTGGCTACAGTCACTGGCGCGGACGGGCGGTAACCCGCTGGCGCGAGGACACCACGCGCGACGATCACGGCTCCTATATCTACCTGCGCGATGTCGCCAGCGGCGCCGTGTGGTCGGCGGGGTACCAACCCAGCGGCCGCGAAGCCGACCATTACCTCGCGAGCTTCACCGAGGAACACGCCGAGATCACCCGCCGTGACGGCAGCCTGCTCACCCATCTGGAGGTCGTCGTCTCGGCGGAGGACGACGCCGAGGTGCGGCGGGTGACGCTGACCAACGCCGGCACCCAGGCCCGCGAGGTCGAAGTGACTTCGTATCTGGAACTAGCTCTGGCCCCGCCGACCGATGACGCGGCGCATCCGGCATTCTCGAAGATGTTTGTGCAGACCGAGTTCCTGGCCAGCCGTGGCCTGTTGCTCGCCACCAGACGGCGGCGCCATCCGGACGAGGCGGAGATCTGGGCGGCGCATCTGGTTGTGGCCGAGGGCGAGACGATTGGCGACCTGCATGTTGAAACCGACCGGGCGCAATTCCTTGGGCGTGGGCGGGGTGTGGGCAATGCGGCGGCGATGGTCGGCGGGCGACCGCTCTCGGGCACTGTGGGTACCGTGCTTGACCCGGTGTTCAGCCTGCGCCGGCGGGTGCGCGTGGCACCCGGCACCGCGGTCCGTCTGGCATTCTGGACAATGGCGGCCGCAAGTCGGGAGGAGGTGCTGGCGCTGGCCGACCGGCATTCCGACAGCGCCGCGTTCGAGCGCGCCTTCACCTTCGCCTGGACCCAGGCCCAGGTGCAGCTCCGCCATCTCGCCATCCGCCCGGGCGAGGCGGCGTGCTTCCAGCGCCTCGCCGGGTTCCTGATCCATATCGACCCGCGATCCAGGCCACCATCGGAGGCACTGCGCCGCGGCGCCGCGGGGCCGGCGGGGCTGTGGGCGCATGGGATCTCCGGCGACGTGCCGATCCTGCTGGTGCACGTGCATGACAGCGAGGGTGTCGATCTGGTGCGCCGGCTGCTGGCAGCGCACGAGTACTGGCGGATGAAGCAGCTGGCTGTCGACCTCGTGATCCTGAACGAGCGCACGATCTCCTACAACCAGGACCTCCAACTCCAGCTCGAAGGCCTGGTGCGGATGGGCGAGCCGCACGCCGTGGAGGGCGGCGCCCGCGCCCGTGGCGGCGTGTTCGTGTTGCGCGGCGATGTCGTCGGCGCCGGCGTGCGCGACCTGCTGCGCAGCGTGGCGCGGGTGGTGCTGAACAGCCGCCGCGGCAACCTGTCCGATCAGCTCGACCGGCTGGAGACGTCCGCCTCCGCGCATTCTCCCGCGCGCAAGCACACGGTAGCGCCGGACAGCGTCGAGCTGGACGGTGCGGACCCGGCGCTCGAATTCTTCAACGGGCTCGGCGGCTTCGCGCTGGATGGGCGCGAATACGTCACGATCCTGCGCGCCGGCGCGACGACGCCCGCACCCTGGACCAACGTGGTCGCCAACCCCGATTTCGGCTTCCTGACGACCGCGGATGGCGGTGGATACAGCTGGTGGCGCAACAGCCGCGAGAACCAGCTCACTGCCTGGTCCAACGATCCGGTCACCGATCCGTCGGGTGATGTGATCTACCTGCGCGACGAGGAGAGCGGGGCTGTCTGGGGCCCCACGCCGCAGCCGGTGCGGATCCCCGGTGCCGCCTATCGGATTCATCACGGGATCGGCTACAGCCGGTTCTGCTCGCATGTCGGCGGCATCGAGCAGGAGTTGCTGGCATTCGTGCCGCCGGTAGATCCGGTGAAGATCATGCGGTTGACACTGCGCAACAGCACCGACCGTCGCCGCCATCTGTCGGTCAGCTGGTATGTCGAATGGGTGCTGGGGCCGTCGCGCGCTGCGGCGGCACCACACATCGCCACCGAGCACGACCCGCAATCCGGCGCCGTGTTCGTGACCAACCCATGGAATACGGCCTTCGGCCCGTACGTCGCCTTTGCCGCCATGCCGGGGCGGACCGTGCAGGTGACTGGCGACCGCGCCGAATTCATCGGGCGCAACGGCACACTCGGCATGCCGGCGGCACTGGCGGGCTCTGGCACGCTGTCGGGCCGGCTGGGCGCCGGGCTCGATCCCTGTACTGTGTTGCAGACCTCGCTGGAGCTGAACCCCGGTGAGACGGTCGAGCTGGTGCTGCTGCTGGGTGCGAGCGAAACCGCCGAAGCTGCGCGTCAGCTGGTCGCGACCTATGGCAACATCGGGCCAGGCATCGTGCTCGACCAGGTGCGCCGCCACTGGGCAGCGGTGATCGATCCCGTGCAGGTCGCAACACCCGACCGGGCGATGGACATCATGCTGAATGGCTGGCTGCAGTACCAGACCCTGGCCTGCCGGGTATGGGCGCGCGCCGGCTTCTACCAGTCGAGCGGCGCCTACGGCTTCCGCGACCAGCTCCAGGACGGCATGACCCTGGTGCTCGCTCGGCCCGAACTGGCGCGCGCCCATCTGCTGCGCGCCGCCGGCCGGCAGTTCATCGAGGGCGACGTGCAGCATTGGTGGTTGCCGCCTTCCGGCGTGGGGGTGCGCACCCGCATTTCCGACGATCGGATATGGCTGGGCGCCGCCGCACTCCGCTACCTCACCGTCACCGCCGACCGCGCCGTGCTGGACGCGCCGGTGCCGTTCCTGGAAGGCCCGGTGCTGGCAGCGGACCAGCACGAGGCGTATTTTCTCCCGACAACGGCATCGACGCAGGCCAGCCTGTACGAACATTGCGCACTGGGGCTCGATGCCAGCTTGGCGACCGGCGCGCATGGCCTGCCGCTGTTCGGCACCGGCGACTGGAATGACGGCATGAGTCGGGTCGGCGCCGGCGGGACAGGCGAGAGCGTCTGGCTCGGATGGTTCCTCTACGCCGTGCTGCAAGGCTTCGCGCCGGTGGCCGAGGCGCGCGGTGAGGCGGCGCGGGCATCGGTTTGGCGCGCCCACGCCGCTGCCCTCCAACAAGCGCTGGAGCGCGAGGCCTGGGATGGCGACTGGTATCGCCGCGGCTTTTACGACGATGGTACGGCGCTCGGTTCGGTCGCCAGCAGCGAGTGCCGGATCGATGCCATCGCCCAATCCTGGTCGGTGATCTCCGGCGCCGCCGATCCGCAGCGCGCCGCACGGGCGATGACCGCGATGGGCGAGCAACTGATCCGGCGCCATGACCGGCTCGCGTTGCTGTTCACGCCGCCCTTCGACCATACGCCGCTCGATCCCGGCTACATCAAGGGCTACCCACCGGGGCTGCGGGAGAACGGCGGGCAGTACACCCATGCCGGGCTGTGGTCGGTGATCGCGCTGGCCATGCAGGGCGACGGTGACCGCGCCGGGGCATTGTTTGCCATGTTGAACCCGATCAACCATGCGCTGAGTGCTGCTGATGCGTACCGCTACAAGGTGGAGCCCTATGTCGTGGCGGCCGATGTCTATTCCGCGCCCGGGCATGTCGGCCGGGGCGGCTGGACCTGGTACACTGGTTCGGCCGGCTGGATGTACCGCGCGGGGCTGGAGCACCTGCTGGGCATCTGTCGGGAAGGTTCCACGCTGCGCCTCTCCCCCTGCATCCCGCGCGCCTGGCCGGGCTACGTCGTGCATGTCCGCCATGGTGCCGCCCGCTACGTCATCACGGTCGAGAACCCGAACGCTGTCAGCACGGGCATTCGCTCGGCCTGGCTCGACGGTCGCGAAATTGCCGGGCGCCCGGTGCGGATCACGCTGCTGGATGATGGCGCGGCCCATGCCGTGCGGCTGGTGCTGGGGCCACCCGGCGACGGCGGCACACTCGGCGATGCCGATTGAACTGCCCCGCGTCGCTGGCAGCCGTCCAAACCAGCTTGATAAAACAGCCGCAAGGCATTGCGGAGCGATATTTCCTTATTACTCAATATGATACGGGCTATATAGACTCCCTCGTGAAGAAAAAGACCCGGATACTGAACGGCACGAATGCTGCGTATATTCCGATGCTTCCGGTGCCGCCGTATTCCTTCCTATTGTCCGTGGCGTGATGACACCTGCCGGCAAGCCGGTGGTCGCGCCTTCTGCGGCCGTTCCACGCGCCGTCGGCTCGATCGCCGCGGACTGACTGCCACGCCAACTCCCGCCGGCAAGCAGGGAACGGAGTTATCGCTTCGTGCGTCGCCGGCACACCTCCTGCAAGGAACAATGCTCATGCCCGATGACATCACCATCACCCCCGCCTCGCTCACCTCCACCTCGCTGATCGCCGCCGACAAGGTCACCGGCACCAGCGTCTACAACCTGGCGGGCGAAAAGCTCGGCAGCGTCGAAAACATCATGATCGACAAGGCGAGCGGCCGGGCAATCTACGCGGTCATGTCGTTCGGCGGCTTCCTGGGCATGGGCGAAGGACATCACGCATTGCCCTGGTCGACGCTGAAATACAGTCATGACAAGGGCGGCTACGTCGTCGATCTGGACAAGGATCGCCTGATCAATGCGCCGGTGCATGATGACGGCGATGACTTCATGTGGACGCCGGAATACGGCCGGCGGATCGACGGATACTACAACGCGCCGATGATGTGGTTCTGACGCTGGCTGCCGGGTGTCCGTCTTGGATGCTCGGTAGGGCCGGTGGCGTGGCCGCCAGACCACAGGCAATGTCGGGCTTTGCGGTTGCCACCTGACGGCGCGCATGCCGAGCCGCACGGGCGCCGGACGATCCGCGCCCGATGCGGCTCGGTGCTGCCGACCGCGGCACAACACGATGGAGGTTTGCATGGGTCGAGGAATTCTTATGTGGCTGATCGGCATTCCGATCCCGATCATCATTCTCATCCTGCTGCTGTGGCGATGACGCGCGCCCCCACCGGCGCCACGGTCACCGCCCAGCGCGCCATTCTGGCCGGTGGTCTTCCCATGGTCACGGCCACGCTGATCCTGCTGATGCTCGCTGCGGGGTTTGGCTTGCCGTTGATCCCGATCGGGGGCTGGCAACCTGTGCCCACCGCGAGCGTCGCGGCCGCCTTCAACACCCATGTGGCGCTCCGGCTGCGCACGGATCGCGTCGGCCTCCGCCATGGCGGCGCCGATTGCACCACCGACGCGACAGATTGCTGACACCGGCAATGGCAACGCCGCCCAGCGCCGCAAACGACTTCCCGATTGTCTGTGTCGGCGGCTCGGCCGGCGGGCTGGACGCCTATATCCGGCTGCTGCGGCAACTGCCGGCCGATATGGGTGTCGCCATCGTCATCGTGAACCATCTTCGGGTCGTCGCCACCTCTCTGCATGAAATCCTGCCGCGCTACACCACCATGCCGGTCGAGCTGATCACGGAGCATCTCGCCATCCGCCCCGACCATGTGTTCATCATTCCGGCGCAGCGCGACCTGCATGTGTTCGACGGCACCTTCCGGCTGGAGCCGATCTCGAAGCCGCGCGGATGGCCCGATGTGATCACCGTATTCCTGCGCTCCCTGGCCGAGAACTGGCAGGGCCGGATCATCGCCGTTATCGTCTCGGGCTATGACGGCGACGGGGCGGCGGCACTGGCCGATATCAAGAAGGTCGGCGGCATCACCATCGCACAGAAGCTCGACACGGCAATCCAGCCCGACATGCCAGAGACCGCTATCGAAAGCGGCCGCATCGATTTCATCCTCTCGCCGGAGAGGATCGCCGCCAAGATCATCGAGATCGCATCCGGCGAGCGCGCCA
>JBBQOT010000028.1:0-11932 GCA_038331165.1 Acetobacterales bacterium | reverse complement strand
GGGCCATCACGGTGGTTGAAACATCCCGATGGCCCCCTTCCCCAAACAACACTCAAGTAAGGGGTTCCAAGGGCGACGGCCGTCGCGCGAAGGCGCGCTCCGGACTTGGGGGGGTCGAGGGGCGAAGCCCCCGCCTTGCTTATTCCGCCTCAGGCCCTAAACGCGGCCTTCGTGGCTCGCCGGAAGGTCTACAGCCGCTCGGCAGCACCGTCACCTTCCTGCCCGGCGATACCACCGCGTTCGTCACTGTCGCTATCGCCGGCGATCCGATGGTTCAAACCGACGAGGCCGTCTCCGCCGTCCTCGCGCGTGCCGGCGCCAACACCGTGCTCGGCACTGCAACCGCGGTCGGGACCATCCAGGCCGACGACGCCATCGTCGAACTCAGCGTGGTGAACACTGCCAACGGATTGCCGGTTGCGACCGCGGCCAGATTCGACACTGTGCCCGTCGCCTGGATCGACACGGTATTCAGCATGGTCACGCCTGACGACGTCAACGTCAGTGCCGGCGGCGGCGACTTGTTCGCCCATTGCGGCAGCCGCACCGACGGGCTGGCGGCCCATGGCGGGCGCAACGTACCCAACTGCGGCACCGGCTCGAACTTCCTCATCGGGGCGGATGGCGAAGACATGTTCTTCCTCGACATGCGCCGTGCAGGCAGACAGCGGCAAGCGGCCACTCATCATTGGCCAGATCGACGCCAGCAGCCCCTTGCTCTACGTCCACGGCGCCACCTGAGTCAGCGGCTTCTTCACTCCGGCGGGATCAACCGCCGGGGTGAACGTGGCATCAGCTGCCGACGGGGCGACCCGGCTTGCGGCCGCGCGTTCCCGGCTTGCGCCCGGCACGCGAGGCCGCGGCCTCAGCGGGCTTACGGCCGAGGCCGATCTCCTTGGCCAGCGCCGAGCGGTGCTTGGCATAATCGGGGGCGACCATCGGATAGTCGTGCGGCAATCCCCAACGCTCGCGATACTGCTGCGGCGTCATGTTGTAGGCGGTCGACAGGTGGCGCTTCAGCATCTTCAGCTTCTTGCCGTCTTCCAGGCAGACAATGTGGTCGGCGAAGATCGAACGCTTGATCGGCACCGCGGGTTCCAGCTTCACCGGCTCCGGCGCTTCCTTGCCCGCACCGGCCAGGGTCTTGAAAACCGACTGGATAAGCGCGGGAAGCGCATCGGGCTGCATCGGATTGTTGGCCACGTGCGCCGAGACGATTTGCGCCGTAAGGCCAAGAAGGTTGGCGTCCTTGGTACTATCACTCATTACACAGTCCTCTTCTGATTGCACCGCTGTATAAGCTCATGATTCAGCGAATGGCAATGTGTCTTTCGTCATCTTGTCCGGGTTTATCGCATTTTTGTCTCTCGTCTCTCGCCGACCGCTATGGAGCGCATGCGACGCCGCGCCCCAACAAGTAACGACTCGAGCAGCCTTGACCGATAGCCGGGCACTGCTCTGGCGATCAGCGGTGCCGGACGGGACGATACTTGGAGTTGCCGCCCCGGCCATCAGGCCTCCCTTGCACCATGTTCGCGCCCACGGCGCGGCCGACACGGACGAACCCACCGGCGCCGCGAATCGCGCGACAAAACAAAGACCTAGGCCACGATCGGGGCTTCTGTCCCGAACGATCCTGCTCTAGACTCCCCTCGACTGGGGAGAACCTGCCATGACTAACCGAACCCGCGTGCTGCTCTGGACCGATACCCCCGCCGCCTATCTGGCCGCGGTCGAGGCCGCCGGGCTGTCACCCCGGGTGGCTGTAGAAACGCTGCCGCGCAACGAGGCACCAAGCACGATGCAACGCGCCGAGGTCGACGCGATGCTGGCCCTGGCCGCCCCCCCGGGCCTGCTGCCGACGATGGCAAAGCTGCGCTGGATACAGGGGCTGACGGCAGGAATCGAGGGCTGGCTCGCCCTGCCCGACCTGCCGCCTGGCCTGGTGCTGACCTCGGCGCGCGGCACCCATCGCGAGTCGATGCCGGAAAACATCCTCGGCGCGCTGTTTCACATCGCCAAGCCCTACGCCGCGATCGTCGAAGACAACCGCACCGCGACCTGGACACGACGGATGGCGATGCCGCTGAACGGCAAGACGCTGGGCATCCTGGGGCTGGGCGCCATCGGCCAGGACCTGGCACGCATGGCCACGGGCATCGGCATGCGCGTGATCGGCACGCGGCGCACCCCGGGCGCACTGGACGGCGTGGCACAGGTCTACCCGCCGGAACAGACCGGCGCGGTGCTGGCGCAGTCCGATTTCGTACTGCTGTTGCTGCCGTCAACGCCGGCCACCGACAATTCGGTGAACGCGGCGATGCTGGCGCAGATGAAACCGGGGGCGTGGCTACTGAATTTCGGCCGCGGTGCGCTGATCGTCGATGCCGACCTGATCGCCGCTGTCGGCACGGGGCATCTGGCCGGCGCGGTCCTCGATGTGTTCCGTACCGAACCGCTGCCGGCCGGGCATCCGTTCTGGACCGCGCCAGGGATCATGGTGCTGCCCCATATCGGCGGCGGGCATCCTGACCGCGACCGCACCGTGGCCGAGCTCTTCGTCGACAACCTCGCGCGCTTTCTCGACGGCAAGCCGTTGCGCGAGGTGGTCGACCGGGCGGCGGGGTACTAGCCCGCCCCAGCCGTCACCCTAGCCCTCAATCGAGGTGCTTGAGGTACTGCGCGACGAAATCGCACCCCACCTCGGCCGAATAGGCGTCGATCAGGCGCCGCGTCACCGGGCCTGGAATGGCCCCGTCAGCCACCTTCTCGCCGTTGAAACTGCTGACCGGCAGGATGCACAGGCTGGTCGAGGTCAGGAACATCTCGTCGGCCGTCGCCGCATCGAACATGTCGATGTCGCGCTCCTCGCACCGGATACCCAGCTTGGCGGCCATGTCCATGGTCATCTGGCGGCTGACGCCGGGCAGCACGAACTTCTCGCGCGGCGTCAGCAGCGCGCCGTTGCGCACGATGAAGATGTTGCTGCCGATACCCTCGGCGAGGTTGCCGCTCGCATCCAGCAGCACCGCCCAGGCGTCCGGGTTGGCCGCCTTCACCGGCTGCTCGGCGACGATCATGTTGAGGTAGTTGTGGGTCTTGGCGCGCGGGCTGAGCATGTCGGGTGCGGTGCGGCGCACCGGCGGCACGATCACCTCCGCGCCGTCACGGTACATCTTCGCCCGCGCCTTGAACGGCAGCGGGATCATTTCGATCACCACATTGGGCCCGGTATGCTCCCAGCCCTCGTCGCCGACCGCGTTCACCCCGCGGCTGACGCGCTGACCCACCCACCAGTCGCCACCGGCGGGGCGCAGATGGGCGTTGCGCTCCACGATCTCCTCCGACAGCACCACCATCGCGCTGGGAGCCATGCCGGGGTCGATGCGCAGATAGCGCAGCGAGCGGTAGAACCGCTCGATATGCTCGTGGATGCGAAAGATCCGCCCATCGAAGGTGCGCGTCATGTCGAACGCGCCATCGCCGTACAGCCAGGACCGATCGCGGAACGGGATCATCACCTCGCGCTCCGGCATGAAGTTTCCGTTGAACCAGGCGACCCGTTCGTTGTTCAGGGGATGGGCGGGCTGCGTCATGGCGAGTCTCCGTTGGCGGCGGGGAGAAAACTATCCGGCGATTGAAGCTGCGGCGCAACCGCGCACCTCACCTCCAGAACTGCATGATGAACCGCGTGCCAACCTCCTTCAGTCGGGGCAGCCGGCCAGCGCCCGCACCTCGGCGGGGCTGCGTCCGGCCGCACGCAGGTCGCGCAGCGTGGCGGCCCTGTCGCGCTTGGCCAGGCGACGGCCGGCATCGTCGGTCAGCAGCGCATGATGCGCATAGGCCGGGGTGATCCAGCCCAACAGCGCCTGCAGCAGCACATGCACATGCGTCGCCGACAGCAGATCGACGCCGCGTACTACCAAGGTGACGCCCTGCACTGCGTCGTCATGGGTCACGCACAGATGGTAACTCGCCGGCATATCCTTGCGCGCCAGCACCACATCGCCGAACACCGCCGGGTCGGCGTCCACGGGGCCAGCAACGGCGTCGTGGAACTGCAGCGGCCCTGCCACCGCCGCCAGCGCCGCACCCATGTCCAGCCGCAGGGCGAAGGTCGTGCCCGCGGCAAGACGGGCATCCCGCTCGCACTGCAACAGGCGGCGGCAGGTGCCGGGATAGACCGGCCCCTCCGGCCCATGCGGTGCTGCCAATTCGCGCCTGATGTCGGCACGGGTACAGAAACACGGATACAGCAGCCCCCTGCCCCGCAACCCGTCCAGCACTGCGCGGTACTCGACCATATGGGCCGACTGGACCCGCACATCGCCGTCCCAGTCGAGGCCGAGCCAGGCGAGATCCTCCAGGATAGCGCTGGTAAATTCCGGTCGGCAGCGGCTGGCATCAATATCCTCCAGCCGCAGCAGGAACCGCCCGCCCACCGCCCGCGCCCGCCGCCAGGCCGACAGCGCCGAGAAGGCATGGCCGAGGTGCAGGTGCCCGGTCGGGCTGGGGGCAAACCGGGTGACCAGGCCGCCGGTCATGTGCGATGCAACGACGGCCGAGCGCGGCGGCGCTCGTAGTACTCGAATAGCGCGCTGACATCGAACCACAGGGTGAAGCGGCGGTCGTCCTGCCGCCCGGCCACCTCCATCACGTCAAGCTTGCGGCCACGCCGTTCGGCCAGCGTCACGCCGGTGCGGCGCGCGCCGATGATCTCCAGCAGGGCGTATTCTTCGTCCACCGAGATCACCGTCATGGCCCGGTCGGCCGCGCTGCCGTCGCCGCTGGCTCGCATCGCGGCGACGATCGCGTCACGTGCCGCGCCATGCACCGCCTCCGCCAGCGCGTCGCCGTCACGCCGCGCGCAGGCAGCCATCACGTCGTGGCTGCGCAGATCGAGCCAGTAGATCTCCAGCACCGCGGCCGCCGCCTGGCGGGCGCGCGTGCAGTCGTCGCCGGCGCGCGGCCGGGCACGCTGGGCGAGCCGCGTGGCCATGATCGGGTTGAAATCGGTGCTGCCCATCCACGCCCAGCGCAACGCGATCATCCGCTCCCGGGTGATCGCCGGGCCGTCGCGCTGGGCCTGGGCGAGTAACGCCAGGTAGCGCGAGTCGGCGGGCCGGCGAACGTCGTCCAGCGCCAGCAGATCGGCGACGGTCGGTGGTGCCAAGCTTGGCACAGCCGGAACCGGCGCGGGCGCGGTCGGCACGCCTGCACCCTCGCCGGCACAGGCGGCCAGCAGCGTCGCCACCGCCAGCAACGCGGCACGGCCCGTCCTCGGCAAGTTCCGGCCCATGCGGCACCCTTTCCCGCGAGATTCGCCCCCGATGATAGGGCGGCCCCGCGCGTCGGCAACCGCCACGCCTGTGATATCCTGCCCCCGCCAGCCGAGGAGCCCCACCATGTCCCCGATCGACGCCCCCGATCTTGACGGCCCGCGCTGGGGCCCGCGCGAAGCGGGGCCGGCCCGGCAACTGGTGGTGCTGTGCCACGGGCTGGGCGCCGACGGCCAAGACCTGATCGACCTCGCCCCCTATTGGGGCCGCACCCTGCCGCATGCCGCCTTCGCCGCGCCCGATGCGCCCGACGCCTGCGACATGGGCCCGTTCGGCCGCCAGTGGTTCGCCATCGGCGACCGCTCGCCGGCCCGCATCGCCGCCGGCGCGTCGGTGGCCCGCGCGGCACTCGACAGCTTCATCGATGCCGAACTGGCCCGCCTCGCGCTCCCGCCAGACGCCTACGCCCTCATGGGCTTCAGCCAAGGCGCGATGACCGCGCTCTACACCGGCCTGCGCCGCGCCACGCCACCGCGCGGTGTGCTGGCCTATTCCGGCGCCCTGGTCGCCGCCGACCGCCTGGCCGAGGCCACAGCCCAGCCGCCGGTGCTGATCGTGCACGGCGAAGACGACACGGTGGTGCCAGTTACGCGCTCACGTGCCGCACAACAGGCGTTGGAGTTCGCCGGTTTCGCCGTTCAGTCCTTGTACTGCCCGCGCCTGGGCCACGGCATCGACGAGGTCGGCCTGTCCACCGGGGCACTATTCCTGCAAAGAATCTTCGCCGACGAAGGGGCTTTGCCGGCCAGTCGATGACAGCCCCGTGAAACCAGCCGCGCCGCGGGTTGCGAGCCCTCGGCCGTGGTGCGATGATCCTATTGTTCTCGGCGACGCACGCAGCGTGACGATTCGGTCGATGCACCGGGCTCCCGCGCCGTGCCAATCACGACGGGGGATGTTTTTTGCCTGACGGCGGCCACCATTTTCCTGCCCTGGTGCTGAACGCGGATTTCCGCCCACTTTCCTATTTCCCGCTCTCCGTCTGGTCCTGGCAAGACGCGGTGAAGGCAGTGTTCCTCGACCGTGTCTCGGTGCTGAGCGAATACGACCGCGAGGTGCACTCGCCCAGCCTGACCATCCGGCTGCCCAGCGTGATCGCGCTCAAGGACTACATCGCCACCTCCCGGCGCCCGGCATTCACCCGGTTCAATGTCTTCCTGCGCGATGCCTTCGCCTGCCAATACTGCAACGCCCGCTCGCCGGCGCCGGACCTGACCTTCGACCACGTCATCCCGCGCAGCCGCGGCGGGCGCACAACCTGGGAGAACGTGGTCACCGCCTGCGGCGCCTGCAACCTGCGCAAAGGCAGCCGCCTGCCCCGGGAATGCCGCATGTTCCCGCACGCCACCCCGCGCCAGCCCACCACCTGGGAGTTGCAGGAAAACGGCCGCGCCTTTCCCCCAAACTACCTGCATGAAAGCTGGCGCGACTACCTATACTGGGACAGCGAACTCGAAAGCTGAACCCGCCGCGGCGCGGGGAGGAACACGATGGGGGAAATGCCATGGCTGTCTCACGGCGCGCGCTGCTGCTGGCTGGCGGCGCACTCATGACCGCCGCCGCCGGCCCTGATGACGAGGCACGTGCCGCCGCCTGGCTGCGCGCCTGGGATTCGCAGGGCAACCACCGCACCGCTACACCCGGCGACGAAGCCGGCGCCGACTGGCTCGCCGCCGAAGCCCGCGCCCTGGGCGCCACCGCGGCGTTCGAGCCCTTCGCCGTGAACCGCATCGACGTCGACGCCGCCTTCCTCGATATCGAGGGCGAGCGCATCCCCGGCGAGAAGATGTTCGACGCCCCCGACACGCCCGACGGCCGCGTCATGGCGCTGGCCTCCGTCGGTCCGGGCCTGGCCGATCCCGGCGAGGGCGACATCCATATTCTCGAACTGCCACCCACTGCCGTCTATAGCGCCGACTTCACCCGCTATCGCCGCGACAGCAAAAGCAAGGTGCTCGTCATCATCACCCGCGGCGAAACACCCGGCCTGGCATTGCTGAATGCCGAGGCGTTCACCAAACCGTTTGGCCCGCCGATCCTGCAAATGCCCAGCACCGAGCGCGATAAGATCCTTGCGGCGGCCCGGCGCGGTGCGGCGATGCGCGCGGTGGTGCGCAGCCGGCGCACCACCGCCCAGGCGCGCAACGTGGTGGTGACCATGCCCGGCCGCGACCGCACGCGCCCGCCGCTGGTGGTCATGACGCCGCGCTCGTCCTGGTGGCAATCCACCTCCGAACGCGGCGGCGGCTTGGTGTGCTGGTTGGAATGCCTGCGCAGCCTGCGCGCCAATCCGCCGGCGCGCGATGTGGTGATGACGGCCAATTCCGGCCACGAACTCGGCCATACCGGGCTTGACGCCTTCCTCGCCCAGCGCGCCGGGTGGGAAAAGCCGGGGCGGGCAAGCTGGGTGCATTTCGGCGCCAATATCGGTGCGGCCGCCGGCGCGCTGTCGATCCAGTCCAACGCCGACGACCTGCGCGCCCTGTTTCAGGCCGAGCTGACCAAGGCCGGGCGCGCCGCCGACCGGCTGGCCGACAAGACCGCGGTGCCGAACGGCGAAACCCGCGACATCCATCTCGCCGGCGGGCATTATTTGACACTGGTCGGCTCGAACCGGCTGTTCCATTTACCGCAGGACCGCTTCCCCGACGCGGTCGACGTGCCCGCCATCGCCCGCATCGCCGCCGGCAGCGCCGCGGCGGTTGGCACGCTCGGCCAGTAGGATCTGGAAAGCAAGAATCTTCTTTTTCTGAAGAAAAAGAAGCAAAAAGATTTTTGTCCGAAAGAACAGGGAGTATACAGAGAGTCCCGGCCAACGGATAAAAAGTTTTTTGGTTCTTTTTTTCAAAAAAGAACATCCTTCCTCCTTCCGCCCCAGGAATCCGCCATGCCCCGCCGCCTGATCGACATCTCCGTCGCCCTGCGCGCCGGCATCGCCTCCGATCCGCCCAACATGCTGCCCAAGATCGACTATGTCGATCACCACATGTCCGCCCCCCGCATGGCGGACTACATGGGCGTGCGCCTCGACCAGCTGCCCGAGGGCGAATACGCCGCTGTCGAAAACGTGCAGATCTCCACCCATAACGGCACCCATCTCGACGCGCCCTACCACTATTTCTCGCGCATGAACGAACGCCTCGTCCCCGGCGGCGAGCCCTCCTGGCGGATCGACGAGGTGCCGCTGGAATGGTGCTTCCAGCCGGCGGTGAAGCTCGATTTCCGCCATCTGCCCGACGGCTACGTCGCCACCCCGGGCGATGTTCAGGCCGAACTCGCGCGCATCGGCCACACCCTGCGCCCGCTCGAAATCGTGCTGGTCAACACCGCCGCCGGCGCGCGCTATGGCCAGGACGACTTCATCGACCGCGGCTGCGGCATGGGCGGCGCGGCCACGCTGTGGCTGCTGGAACAGGGCATCCGCCTGGTCGGCACCGATGCCTGGTCATGGGACGCCCCTTTCAGCCACACGCGGCGAAAAGTGGCCGAAACCGGCGATGCCACGCTCATCTGGGAAGGCCACCGCGCCGGGCGGCAGTTCGGCTACTCGCACCTGGAAAAACTCGGCCAACTTGACCAGCTCCCCGCCACTGGATTCCAGGTCGTCTGCTTCCCGGTCAAGATCCACCGCGCCAGCGCCGGCTGGACCCGCGCGGTGGCCATCATCGATGAGTGATGACCAGCGCGCCGAAGATTTAGACGTACCGTCAGGTAAGGCCAGGGCTGTGCCCTGGACCCACCAAAGGCCGACGGCCTTTGGAAACCCCATATTTTTTAAATAATATGAGGTCCAGGGGCTTGGCCCCTGGTGGGTCCAGGGCGAAGCCCTGGCCTTTTCTTGTCTTATGGGTCAATAAGTAGCGCGGTCGGTATTATTTGCATATCGATGTTCTCTGCACCCTCACGCCGCCTCCGCCATTGCCCGCCCGCGGATCAGGTCGCCGCATTTCTCCCCCACCATGATGCTCGGCGCATTGGTATTGCCGCTCGGCATGGTCGGAAAGATCGACGCATCGGCAATCCGCAAACCGTTTAGTCCATGCACCCGCAACTGGTCATCCACCACGCAATTCGCCTGCGGCCCCATCCGGCAGGTGCCGATCGGGTGGTACGCGGTCTCTGAATTGCGCCGGATCCAGTCCAGGATCTCGGCGTCGCTGGCCACCTCCGCCCCCGGCGAAAACTCCGCGCCGCGGAACGGGTCGAGCGGCGGGGCATCGGCGATCTGCCGCAACATGCGAAACCCGTCCACCATCGTGCGCTGATCGACCGGATCGGCCAGGAAGTTGAACCGGATCGCCGGCTGGTCGTGTGGATTGGCCGAGCGGATATGGATGCTGCCGATGCTCTCTGGCCGCAACTGATACACCGACATGGTCATGCCGGCCCATTCGTGCAGCTGGCGCTTCTTCGGATTCTTCACCGCATAGGGCACCAGGTGCATTTGCACATCCGGCGTTTCCAACTCCGGGCGTGTCTTCAGAAACGCCAGCATCGGCGCCGATGGCAGGCTGAAGAACCCCTGGCCCGAAATGGCATAGGTCAGCGCCTCACGCAGCTTACCCAGCCCGCGGATGCGCGTGTTGAACGACACCTCCGGCACCTTCACCTTCCAGACGATGCGGGCATTGAGGTGATCGCGGAAATTCTCGCCCACTCCCGGCAGCGCATGCTTCAGCTCGATGCCGTGCTGCGCCAGCAGTTCCGGGTTGCCGATGCCGGAGAGTTCCAGCAATTGCGGCGTCGCCACCGCGCCGGCGCACAGGATCACCTCCCTCCCGGCCAGTGCGGTCGTCCGCCGCCCCGCCTGTTCGTATTCGATGCCGATGCAGCGCGTGCCGTCCAGCAGCACCTTGGTCGTATGCGCCTCGGTCACGATGCGCAGATTGGCCCGCCCGCGCGCCGGCTCCAGGTAGCAATGCGCCGTGCTCATGCGCCTGCCCTTGTGGATCGTCGTCTGCGTTTTGACGACGCCTTCCTGGTTCTCGCCGTTGTAGTCGGGGTTGCGCCGATGCCCGGCATGTTCGGCGGCGGCAAAGATCGCGTCGAACAGCGGGCTCTGGTCCGGCACTTCGGACACCCGCAGCGGCCCGGCGCCGCCGCGCACCCCGTCATCGCCCTTTTCGTAGCTTTCCATCCGGCGGAACACCGGCGCCACATCCTGGTACGACCAGCCGCGATTGCCCATCTGCGCCCAGGTGTCGAAATCCAGTTTCTGCCCGCGCACATAGACCAGCCCGTTGATCGAGGATGATCCGCCAAGCAATTTACCGCGCGGCACCGGGATCGCCCGGTTGTGGGTGCCCGGCTCCGGGTCGGAGAAATACCGCCAATTGGCCTTCGGATTATCGATCAACAACCCGAAGCTGATCGGAAACCGCGACGCCGGATGGCTCGCCCGCCCCGCCTCGATCAACAGCACGCGAATCTTCGGGTCTTCGCTCAGCCGCGCCGCCAGCGCCGCACCCGCCGAGCCGGCGCCGACGACGATGTAGTCCTGCTGGATATCGCTCATGTTTCCCACCCCCACTTGGACAGAGGCTAGGCGCAGAGCGCCGCGGCGGGCAACATCGCGCCATGGAACCCACCGACGACGACGGCGAAGCCACTGTGCGCGCGACCCTGGCACAGGCGGGCATCGACCTGCCCGCAGCCGATATCGCCTTCCTGGCCGCCCAGTTGCCGATGCTGGCGCGCACCATCCGCGCGGTGGCCCAGGCGGCATGACAGGCGTCGCCGTCACCGCAGCTTTAGTGCGCGCGGGCATCCTCGACCCTGTGCGCCTCGCCCAGCACCATCTGGCCCGCATCGCCGCCGGCAACCTCGCGCTGAACGCGATGATCGCGGTCGCCGAGGCGCCAGTGCTGCGCGATGCCGCCCGCCTGGCCCGCGGCGCAGCACTCGGCCCGCTCGCCGGCGTGGTGGTGGCAATCAAGGACGTGTTCGATGTAGCGGGGCTGCCGACCACCGCCAACGCGCGGCTCTATGCCGATGCCCCACCCGCCACGGCCGACAGCACCGTCGTCGCCCGGCTGCGCGCCGCCGGCGCGCTGATCATCGGCAAGGCGAATTGCTGGGAGATGTCCGTCGGCGGCCCCAGCCGCGACTCCCCTGCCCCACCCGCCGTTAACCCCTGGGCGCCAGGTGCCGACCCCGGCGGCTCGTCGAGCGGCAGTGCCGTGGCCGTCGCCGCCGGCATGGCCCTGGCGGCGATCGGCGGCGACACCGGCGGCTCGATCCGCCTGCCCGCGGCGTTCTGCGGCCTGGCCGGATTCACGCCGACCCATGGCGCGGTGCCGATGGAGGGCAACATTCCGTTCGCCCGCAGCCTGGACGTCGCCGGCCCGATCGCCGCGACTGCCGCCGATTGCGCCGCGATCTTCGCTGTGCTGGCCGGCACGGCGCTGCATCCGCCGGTCGCCCTGGCCGGCCTGCGCATCGGCATCCCGCACGCGCTGGTTGCCCACGGCAATCCAACCAATGCCGTGTCGGAAAACTTCGATGCCGCCTGTGCGGCGCTGGCACGGGCCGGCGCAATGCTTATGCCGGTCGCGCTGCCCTCCGCCCCGCTGTTCAACGCCTGCTACTTCCTG
>JBBQOT010000027.1:0-11968 GCA_038331165.1 Acetobacterales bacterium | reverse complement strand
GACCTCGTGCAGACAATGGGTCGCGCCCGCGGCCGGGTGCAGGAGAGCCAGCACTATCGCATCGACGATGCCGACCGCACGCGCTTCCTGGCGGTGATGGCCGAACTGCGTAACGTGCGCGGCCGCGCCGGGGCGATCGAGTGGCAACTCTATGAGGATATCGCCCACCACGACGCCTGGGTCGAGGTCTGGACGGTCGAGAGCTGGTCCGACCATCTGCGCGAGGCGTCACGCATGGATGAGGCCGGCCGGGCGGTGGTGGCGCGCGCCATGGCGCTGCACAAGGGGGAGCCGATTCCGCCCAGCCGCTATCTCGCTATCACCCCGCATGCCGGGCGCGACGGCGCCGACAGCTAAGCCGGCCAAACCGAGCGCTTGCCCGGCATCGGGGCGGCTCGATAGAGTGCCCCCGGGACTGGAGAACACACCATGAACGACCTGTTCGGCGCCGAGAAGAACGGCCGCGAGGCCGCGACCTACTCGGCCAAGGACATCGAGGTGCTGGAGGGGCTGGAGCCGGTGCGCCGCCGCCCCGGCATGTATATCGGCGGCACCGACGAGGCCGCCCTGCACCACCTCGCCGCCGAGACCCTGGACAACGCGATGGACGAGGCGGTGGCCGGCCACGCCAGCACCATCGAGATGACGCTGGAGGAAGGCAACTTCCTGGTGGTGCGCGACAACGGCCGCGGCATTCCGGTCGACCCGCACCCGAAGTTCAAGCACCTGTCGGCGCTGGAGGTGATCCTGACGACCCTGCATTCCGGCGGAAAATTCTCCGGCAAGGTCTACGACACCTCGGGCGGGCTGCACGGGGTGGGCAGTTCGGTAGTGAATGCGCTGTCCGAGGTGCTGGAGGTGGAGGTGGCCCGCGAGCGGGTGCTGTGGCGCCAGCATTATGCCCGCGGCGTGCCGCAGACCAAGTTGGAGAATGCCGGGCCGGTGCAGAACCGACGTGGCACCACCTTCCGCTTCAAGCCCGACCCGCAGATTTTCGGCCCGCTCGCCTTCAGCCCGGCGCGGCTGTACCGGCTGTGCCGCTCCAAGGCCTATCTGTTTCGTGGCGTCACCATTCGCTGGAACTGCGCGCCGGCGCTGCTGGCGGCCAAGGACGACACGCCGGCCGAGGCGCTGCTGCATTTTCCCGGCGGGCTGCGCGATAGCCTGGCCGACGACATCGGTGCCGCGGCCACCGTGGGACAGATGTGGGCGGGCGATGCCGAGTTGCCGACCGCCACCGACGGCGTGCGCGCCGGGCGCGCGGAATGGGCGCTGGCCTGGCAGGAGGAGGGCGAGGGCTTCCTGCACTCATACTGCAACACCGTGCCCACGGCACAGGGCGGCACGCACGAGGCGGGGTTCCGCGCCGCCTTGCTGAAAGGGCTGCGCGCCTGGGGCGAACAGCGCGGCAACCGGCGCGCCGCCAACATCACTGGGGAGGACCTGATGGGCGGGCTGGCCGCCAAGCTGTCGGTGTTCCTGCGCGACCCGCAGTTCCAGGGCCAGACGAAGGAAAAGCTGACCAGCGCGGAAGCAACGCGCTACGTGGAAACAGCGTTGCGCGACCGCTTCGACCATTATCTGGCCGGCGACCCGGCCCAAGCCGACAACCTGCTGGCCTTTGTGATCGAGCGCGCCGAGGAGCGGATGCGCCGGCGCGAGAACAAGGATGTGGCGCGCAAATCGGCGACCAGGCGGCTGCGCCTGCCGGGCAAGCTGGCGGATTGTTCGGTGGAGGACGCCTCGCGCACCGAGCTGTTCCTGGTCGAGGGCGACTCGGCCGGCGGCTCGGCCAAGCAGGCGCGCAACCGGGCGACTCAGGCGGTGCTGCCGTTGCGCGGCAAGATCCTGAACGTGGCCAGCGCCAGCACCGAGAAACTGCGGCAGAACCAGGAGCTGAAGGACCTGGTCGAGGCGCTGGGCTGCGGCGTGGGCGAACGCTTCGATCGGACGCGGCTGCGCTATGGCCGCGTCATCATCATGACAGATGCCGATGTGGACGGCGCACATATCGCCTCGTTGCTGATGACCTTCTTCTATCGCGAACTGCCGCATCTGGTGCGCGAGGGACATCTGTTCCTCGCGCAGCCGCCGCTGTACCGGCTGACCCAGGGGGCGAAATCGGTCTACGCCATGGATGACGCCGACCGCGAGCGCAAGACCAAGCTGTTCAAGGGCGGCAAGGTCGAGGTCAGCCGGTTCAAGGGCCTGGGCGAAATGCCGCCATCGGCGCTGAAGGAAACCACGATGGACCCGGGCCGACGCACGTTGCTGAAGGTGGTGGCAGCGCCCGAGGAGCGGGCCGAGACGGCCGAGCTGGTCGAGAGCCTGATGGGTCGGCGGCCGGAACTGCGGTTTCAGTTCATCCAGGAGAACGCCCGCAGCGTCGAGGAACTGGACGTCTAGGGTGCCGCCCGGCGGCTGGCGGCAACACAAAGCGGCCGGCACAAGCAGTGGGTGCCGGCCGCTGATGTTGCGCGGGAGCCTGGGGTCAGACCGACTTCTTGAGGGTCGGCGAGGCCTTGAAACGAACGGTCTTGCCGGCCTTCACCTTGATCGCTTCGCCGGTGCGCGGGTTCAGCCCCTTGCGCGCCTTGGTCTTCTTCACCGTGAAGGTGCCGAAGCTGGGCAGGGTGAACTTGCCGTTCTTCTTCATTTCCTTGACGATCGCGCCCATCAGGTCACCTGCCGCGCGATTGGCGGCGGTGCCGGTCAGCGTCGCGGATTCCTGGAGAACCTGGGCGATGAAGGCTTTCGACATGTATGTGTCTTTCCTCTCTGGAACGGTTATAGGCAAAACCTGGATGCGACTCGTCGATACGGCGCCGTCATCAACAACATCCCGCCTCCTATCAGCGGTTTCACGTGGTTGCAAAAGATTTCTTCGGCCGCGTCGCGCCACGGCGCCCGCATTACCAGGCCCAGGGATGCTGACGCGGACACCAAGCTTCCCGCAGGGCATCTGTGCCATGCACCATGCGCTGCCGTTATGAGGCCGAACCGATGACCGCCGATATGCCCGCCACCGAGACGATAAATCCGCGGTTTCGCGACATCGACACGTGGGATCCACTAATCGCTCTCCACGCGATGTGGGAAGGCCAGATGGCCGCCGCTGCCGCCGTGCAACCCGCCCTGCCCGCCATTGCTGCCGCTGCCGTGGCCGCCGCTTCGCGGCTCGCTGCCGGCGGGCGCATGGTCTATGCAGGGGCTGGAACATCCGGCCGCATCGGCGTGCAGGATGGCGCCGAGTTGCCACCCACCTTCGACTGGCCGACCGAGCGGCTGGTGCTGCTGATGGCCGGCGGCGAGCAGGCCTTCACCCGCTCGATCGAGAACGCCGAGGACGACCGCGCCGTCGGCGAAACCGCAGTCGTCCGCCACGGAATCGGCGCCGCTGACGTGGTGATCGGCACCGCGGCCAGCGGGGCCACCCCCTATACGGTTGCCGTGCTGGTGGCCTCGCGCGCTCGCGGCGCGCTGACTGTGGGCCTGTCCAACGCCGCCGGCGGTGCCGTGCTGGCCGCCGCCGAACATGCGATCCTGGTCGAGACCGGGGCCGAGGTGATCGCCGGGTCCACCCGGATGAAGGCGGGAACGGCGCAAAAGATCGTGCTGAACCTGCTGTCGTCGCAGGTGATGGTGCAACTGGGCCGGGTGCACCAGGGGCTGATGGTCGACATGCAGGCGAAGAACGACAAGCTTCGCCTGCGCGCCGTGCGCATGCTGCGCCACCTGACCGGGGTGGCGGAAGAAGACCGGCTGCTTACGGCACTGGCCAGCGCCGATGGACGGGTGAAGACTGCGGTGCTGCTGGTGCACGGGCTGGACCGCGCCGCCGCCGATGCGTTGCTGGCGCGGTGCGGCAACCGGTTGCGCGCGGCGTTGAAGGAGATAGGCCAATGATCGCGTTGCGCGCCGCACGGCTGTTCGACGGCCGCCACGAACACGCCGACGCGGTGCTGCTGATCGAGGGCGGGCGCATCCGCGGCATCACCGCCGACGCGCCGGCCGGCGTGCCGGTGGAGGAACTGCACGAGGATGCGATCCTCGCCCCCGGCTTCATCGACCTGCAGGTGAACGGTGGCGATGGCATCATGTTCAACGACGAGACCACCGCCGACGGCCTGGCCCGCATCGCCGCCGCCCATGCCCGCACCGGCACTACCTCGATCCTGCCGACGCTGATCACCACCGACCGGGCCCACATGGCCCGCGCGTTGGAGGCGGCGCGCGAGGCGTTGGCCAACGATGTGCCGGGCATCGCCGGGCTGCACCTGGAGGGCCCGTTCATCGCGCCGGCGCGGCGCGGCATCCATCCGATGGCCAAGGTCGCCACCTTCACCCCGCAGGACCTCGACATGCTGCGCGCAACCTTTTCCGCGCCGCTGCTGGTCACGCTGGCGCCCGAGATGGTCGCCGCCGCTGACATCGCAGCGCTGGTCGCCGCCGGGATCGTCGTGTTCGCCGGCCACACCGATGCCAGCTGGGAGCAGGCGCGCGCGGGGTTCGCCGCCGGCATCCGTGGCGCCACCCACCTGTTCAACGCCATGTCGCCAATGATGGGCCGCGCGCCGGGCATGGTCGGCGCAGTGCTGGACGATGGCCGCGCCTGTGCCGGCATCATCGCCGACGGTCATCACGTGCATGCCGCTGCGCTGCGCATCGCGCTGAACGCACTGGGGGCGGAACGGCTGTTCCTGGTATCCGACGCCATGGCCACCGCGGCATCGGAAGTGACCGGCTTCATGCTGGCCGGCGAACGGATTACGCTGCACGACGGCATGCTGACCAACGACGCCGCCACCCTGGCCGGCGCCCACCTGACCATGGCCGAAGCGGTGCGCAACCTTGTGGCGATGACCGGTGCCGACTGGACCACGGCTTTGCGCATGGCAACCGCAACGCCGGCGGAATGCATGGGGATGGACGATCGCGGACTGATCGCCCTGGGCGCGCGCGCCGACCTGGTGGTGCTGGACGATGACCTGCAGGTGATCGAGGTGTGGCAGGAAGGGCGGCGAATCTAGGACAGGGAAGGGAGATTTTTCTCTTTGTGAACACAAGGAAGCGAAAGAACTTTATCCGTCAAAGGGATCTCATTTTGTTACCAATACGGAACGTTTAGGGCGTGGTTGGGGCGTGTGGGTCACCTTGGCGCAAAGCGGAGCGGCACGGTGGCGGGGCCGGATGGGCCGACGGCGGCGGGTTGCGGGGAGAGCCATGGCGGCCGACGGCTGGGGCGGGACAGAATCGGCCCGGGCGGCGGCGGCTTGGCGCCGGGACGTCGCAGCACGGCAGGGAACGGACGGACGCCGAGCATCGTGAACAGAGGCCGCAGGATCCGGCCGGCCTGCGGGGCGGCGGCCAGGAGCTCGGCCATCTCCGGGCGGGCGACCAGGGCTTCGAGCTGGCCGGAGAACTGGGCGGTGCGCTGGAGCATGCGGACCAGCCAAGCATGGCCGCTGGGCAGGCGGGGCTTTGCTTCGCGCTGCTTGCGTGCGGTGTCGCCGGGGGCGCCGCCGGGGGGACGCGCGCGCGGCGCGACAAGCCGGCCGGACTGCCAGCGGGCGATAAGGCGTTCCAGGCGCTGGGCCGGACGGGACAGATAGCGCCAGACCAGGGTGAGGAGGGGTCCGAGGATGGGGTGGCTGAAGGCGTGCGGGGCAACCACGGCGCGCAGGTCGTGCAGAATCAGCGCCAGATGGGCGTGGAGAGTCGGCGGTTCCGGGGTGGTCCATGACTTCATGTTAGTTATTATACATGGTCGTCGTACCGGTGCAAGGAAGAATTTGCGGTAGCACGTTCGCGCCCGGCGCCGCGATCCGCCGAGATAAACGCCACGTCGTGCCGCGGTCAGTTGCGTGTCATCCCGGAATGCGCGAGCTTGATGGCTCGAATGCCAAACAGGAGGGCGAAGAATGCGTGCAATGATGGATTTGCTGCGCCGCGGCGCGATGGCGGCGGTGATTGGCGGCGTGGCGGGTGCGCTGACCGGCGGCGCGGCACTGGCCCAGCTTGCCCCGCCCCCGGGGCCGACGGTTGACGCCATCAAGAAGCGTGGCGCGCTGAACTGCGGCATCGACACCGGCGTTCCCGGCTTTGCCGCCCAGGACAACACCGGCCGCTGGAAGGGCATCGACATCGACTATTGCCGGGCGCTTGCCGCGGCCGTGCTGGGCGACCCCGAGAAGATCAAGTACATGCCGACCACCGCGGCGGCGCGCTTCACCGTTTTGCAGTCGGGCGAGATCGACGTGCTGATCCGCGATTCCACGCTGACCTTCACCCGCAGCACCTCGCTGGGGCTCGACCAGGTGGCGGTGAATTTCTATGCCGGCCAGGGCTTCCTGGTGAAGAAGGCGCTGGGCGTATCCAAGGCCGCCGACTTGCAGGGTGCGACGATCTGCACCGTGACGGGGGCGACGCTGGAGCTAAATATCGCCGACTTCGCGCGTTCCACTGGCGCCAAGATCGGCACGTTGCTGTTCGACAAGGCCGAAGAGGCGATCGCCGCGATGGAGGCAGGGCGCTGCGACGGCTACACCGATGACAGCGGCAGCCTGGCCGGCATGCGTTCCACCCTGAAGGCGCCGAACGATTGGATGGTGCTGCCGGACCTGATCAGCAAGGAGCCGCTGGGCCTGCATATCCGGTCGGGCGACCCGCGCTGGCAGAAGATCGTGTTCTGGGTCGACACGGCGCTGAAGTCGGCCGAGGAGTTCGGCGTGACCAAGGCGAATGCGGACCAGATGAAGACCGGCTCGAAGGACCCGTTCGTGCTGCGCCTGTTGGGCGTGGAGGGCGATTTCGGCAAGATGCTGGGGCTGGACAACGAGTGGTCGTATCGCGCGATCAAGACCTCGGGCAACTACGGCGAGATGTATGACCTGCATTTCGGCCCGAAGGCACTCGACCTGCCGCGCGGCATGAACAACCTGTACAACAAAGGCGGCATGCACTACACCCTGCCGCTGCGCTGAGCCGTATTTCCTGCCAATACTGACGGAACCCGGGACTTGAAGCAACGGATCAAGGCCCGGGATTGGCAAGGACGGAATTGGCAAGGGTGGGCCTGGCAAGGGGCGGCGGTGCTTGGCGTCGCCGCCCTGGCCTGGTGGTTCTCGCGCAACCTGTCGCTGAACCTGGCGGCGCGCGGGATGCAGGTGGATTACAGCTTTCTGTTGCAACGCGCCGGGTTCGACATTCCGTTCCGGCTGGTCGACTGGGACGGCAGCTATTCGTACGGATGGGCGCTGTATGTTTCGGGCGTGAACACGCTGTTCGCCGCGGCGTTGATCATTGTCCTGGCATCTCTGCTGGGGTTGTTGTTGGCGCTGATGCGCCTGTCAGGCAACCCGCTGGCCGCGGGAACCGCGCGCGCCATCGTGGAGCTGGTGCGCAACACCCCACAGCTGACGCAGATCGTGTTCTTCTACATCGCCGTGCTGCAGGTGTTGCCGCCGATGCGCCAGAGCATCAACTGGTTCGGCGGCGCGTTTCTGAACGTGCGCGGGCTGTTTCTGCCGGCACCGTCCGGCGGGGTGTACCACGCGATCCTGGGCGCCACCTGTGTGGCCGTGGTGCTGACGGCGGTGTTCTGGCGGCGGCTGGGGTGGCAGGCTGTGCCGCGGCTGGTGGTGCTGCCGCCGGTGCTGATGCTGGGCGCGGTGGCGGCGGGGTTTGCCGCCAGCTGGGAAATTCCGTCGCTGCGCGGCTTCAACTTCGTCGGCGGGTTGCGGGTGCCGCCTGAGCTGCTGGCATTGGTGCTGGGCATCGGCATTTATACCAGCGTGTTCATCGCCGAGAACATCCGCGCGGCGATCGAGGGCATCCATCGCGGGCAGAGCGAGGCGGCACGCTCGCTGGGGCTTTCGGCGAACCAGGCGATGTTCCTGGTGATCCTGCCGCAGGCTTTGCGCATCCTGATCCCGCCGCTGACCAGCCAGTACCTCAACATCATCAAGTCGACCACGCTAGGGGCGGCGATTGCCTATCCGGAAGTGTTGCAGATTTTTGCCCGCACGGTGCTGAACCAGTCGGGCCGGGCGGTGGAGGTGATGACGCTGGTGCTGGGCGTATTCCTGGCGGTGAACCTGCTGACCTCGGCGGCGATGAACGCCTGGAACCGGCGGCTGGTGCTGCAAGGGCGATGACGATGGGTGCGATTGCCAGGAATAGAACGGTGCGCGCGCTGTTCGGCACCAAGTTGAATGCCGCGATCACGCTGTTGATGCTGGGCGGCTTCGCGCTGGCGCTGCCGCCATTGTACGGCTGGATGCTGGGCGATGCGGTGTGGGACGCGCCGAACCGCACCGCGTGCGCGGCGGCCGGCAGCGGCGCGTGTTGGGCGTTCATCCGGGCCCGGCTGGCACTGTTCTTCTATGGATTGTACCCCGCGCCGGAGCGCTGGCGGGTCGATCTGGGTCTGCTGCTGTTGGTGGCGATCGGGGCCGGGGCGTTGTTCGCCCGGCGCGGGCGGGGGTGGTGGCTGCTGGCGTTGCTGACGGTGGTGCCGGGCGGTTGCGGCATGCTGCTGGTGGGCGGCGTGTTCGGTCTGGTGCCGGTGGCGACCCCGCAATGGGGCGGGTTGATGCTGAACGTGGTGATCTCGTTCACCGCGCTGGCTGGTGCGATCCCGCTGGGCATCGCGCTGGCGTTCGGGCGGCGCTCGCGCTACCCGGTGATCCGCATGTTCAGCGTGGCGATGATCGAGTTCTGGCGCGGCGTGCCGCTGCTGACGGTGCTGTTCATGGGGCTGATCCTGTTGCCGCTGTTCCTGCCGAGCGGCGTGACGGTAGACAATCTGGTGCGCGCGCTGGTGGTGATGACGCTGTTCACAGCCGCCTATATGGCCGAGACCATCCGCGGCGGACTGCAGGGCGTGCCGCAGGGCCAAGCCGAGGCGGCGGCGGCGCTGGGCATGGGGCATGGCCAAATTCAGCTGTTGGTGGTGCTGCCGCAGGCGCTGCGGATGTCGATCCCCGGCATCGTCAACATCGCCGTCGACCTGTTCAAGGATACCTCGCTGGTGTCGATCGTCGGGCTGTTCGACCTGATGGGGGTGGTGAACCAGTCGATGAAGGACCCGGCCTGGCTGGGGCTGGCGGCGGAGGGCTACACCTTTGCCGCCATCGTGTTCTTCTTTGCCTGCCTGGTGATCTCGCTCGGTGGGTCGTTGCTGGAGCGGCGGTTCGGGGTTGGGATGCGGCGCTGAGCGCTGGCCGGCCGGTGTCATTGAACTGAAACACGTTTGTCATCGAGCGGTCTTTGGGCGCGTGATACCCGGCGGGCGGAAGCGAGGACTCGCATGAGCAAACGCAATGTGCTGCTGATCGTGGTCGATCAGTGGCGGGCCGACCATGTACCGCATCTGGGTGCGACGCACCTGCGCACGCCGAATCTCGACCGGCTGTGCCGCGCCGGGGTGACGTTCCGCAACCATGTGACCACCTGCGTGCCCTGCGGGCCGGCGCGCGCGAGCCTGCATACCGGGCTGTACCTGATGAACCATCGGCAGGTGCAGAACTGGATTCCGCTCGACGCCCGCCACACCACCCTGCCCCGCGCGGTGCGCGCCTGTGGGCTGGATCCGGCGCTGATCGGGTACACGACCACCGTGCCGGACCCGCGCACGACGCACCCGAACGATCCGCGCTTCCAGAACCTGGGCGACATGATGGAGGGCTGGCGGCCGGTCGGCGCCTTTGGGCCAGGGCATGAGGCATATTTCGGCTGGCTGGCGCAGAAGGGTTTCCCCCTGCCCGCCAACCGCGACGAGATCTGGCTGCCCGAGGGGGAGAACGCGCTGCCCGGCGCGACCAACCGGCCGGCGCGCATCCCCAAGGAATTGTCGGATAGCTTCTTCTTCACCGAAAAGGCGCTGGAGTATCTCAAGGGAGGAACGGACGCCCGTTCTTCCTCCACCTCGGCTACTACCGTCCGCATCCGCCGTTCGTGGTCAGTGCGCCGTACCACGACATGTACCGGCCCGAAGACATGCCCAAGCCCGTGCTGGCACCCACCGCCGAGGACGAGGCGGCACAGCATCCGTTGCTCGGGCATTATCTGCGTCACACGCGGCAGGCCAGCTTCTTCCAGGGCGGCCAGGGCATGATCGCGGCAATGGACGAGGCCACGATCGCGCAGATGCGGGCGACCTATTGCGGCATGATCGCCGAAGTGGACGACAACATCGGCCGGGTGCTCGATCACCTGGAGGCAACCGGGCAGCTGAAGGACACGCTGATCGTGTTCACCTCGGACCATGGTGAGCAGTTGGGCGACCATCATCTGGCGGGCAAGCTCGGGTATCACGACGAGAGTTTCCGCATTCCGCTGGTGATCGTCGATCCCGATGCGCCGGAGCAGGCGGGGCGGATCGAGGACGCGCCGACGGAGAGCATCGACCTGATGCCGACGATGATCGACTGGCTGGGCGGCGCGGTGCCCCGGGCCTGCGACGGGCGCAGCCTGCGCCCGCTGGTGCTGGACATGAAGCCGGCCGACTGGCGCACCGAGCTGCACTACGAATACGATTTTCGCGACACCTTCCATTCGCGTACCGAGACCGAGCTCGGGCTGGAGATGGACGCATGCACGCTGCTGGTGCTGCAGGACGCGCGGTGGAAATACGTGCATTTCACCGCGCTGCCGGCGCTGCTGTTTGATCTCTCGGCCGACCCCGGACAGTTCAACAACCTGGCGGAAAGCCCGGACCACGCAGCCGTGGTCAAGGAGTACGCGCAGAAGGCGCTGTCGTGGCGCATGTTCCATGCAGACCGCACGCTGACCCATTATCGCGCCACGCCGAACGGGCTTGAACGCCGCAGCCCGGCCCCAAAGGGAGAGAACGCATGACCCGCCTGACCCGTCGCACCACTCTGGGCACCGCACTGGGTGCCGCCGCCGCCAGCGTCGCCCTGCCACGCTTCGCGATCGGGCAGGCCGATAACCGGCCGACGATCACCATCGCGGTGCAGAAGATCAGCAACACCAACACGCTGTCCGCCCTGCGCGAGCAGTCCAATGTCGGCACCCGCATCGCGCCGACCATCACCGAGCGACTGATCGACCTCAATTACCAGTCCAAGCTCGAACCCGTCCCGGGCCTGGCCACCGAATGGAAGCGCCTCAGCGACACCACCGTGGAGTTCAAGCTGCGTCCTGGCGTGAAGTTCCACAACGGTGCCGAGATGACCGCCGAGGACATCGTCGGCAGCTTCTCGCCGCAGCACATGTTCGGCGAAACCCGCCCCAGCGTGCGCGGCGTGACGCTGCCGATGACCGGCGGCAACCCGGCGGTCTTCACCAAGCAGTTGATCGCCGACGTGCCCCCGGTCGCCCGCCGCCTGTGGCCGGCGCTGGAGAAGATCGAGATCGTCGACAAGCACACCGTGCGCTTCGTCAATGCCGCCCCGGACGTGACCATCGAAGGCCGCGCCAGCGTGCGCGGCAGCGACGTGATCAACTGGCAGTCGTTCAGCGACTCGCCGTCCTGGCTGGAATATGCCCGCAAGCCGATCGGGACCGGCCCATACAAGGTGCGCGAGATCAAGCCGGACACATCGCTGGTGCTGGACGCCCATGACGAATACTGGGGCGGCCGCCCGCCGATCAAGACTCTGCGCTTCATGGAGGTGCCCGAAGCTTCCTCGCGCATCAACGGCCTGCTCTCCGGCGAGTTCCACTTCGCCTCCGACATCTCCCCCGACCAGATCCCGCAGATCGAGCGCTCCGGCGCCTTCGACGTGCAGCAGAGCCTGGTGCCCAACCATCGCCTCATCGTTTTCGACAAGAACCACGCCCCGATCCGCGATCCGCGCATGCGTCGCGCCATGACCCATGCCATCGACCGCAAGGCGATCGTCGATGCGCTTTGGGGCGGTCGCACCGTTGTGCCGCGTGGCCTGCAATGGGATTTCTACGCCGACATGCTGGTGGCCGACTGGACCGTGCCGAACTACGA
>JBBQOT010000026.1:0-12231 GCA_038331165.1 Acetobacterales bacterium | reverse complement strand
AGGGCACCGGGCTGGAGAACACCGACATGCTGGCGCGCAACTGGCGGGCGGAATTCGCGGCCCAGTATGGCCGCGGCCGGTTCTTCCACATGGTGGTGCACCCGCAGCATATCGGCTGGGCCAACCGCATCCAGGCGCTGGATTAATTCCTCGGCCATCTGCGCCGCCATCCCGGGCTGTGGGTGGCCACCGGCAGTGCCATCGCGACGCACTGGGCGGCGGCGCATCCACCGGAGACGCATCTGCGCCTGGCACCGAGCATCTGGCAGGATCATCCCGGCAGCCTCAGCTGAGCCGCCACCATGGCCGCGATGGCGCGCGCGGTCCACGCGACGGTGGGGGTCGCGTCTCGGGCATGGCGAACAGCACCAAGCCCAGCGCCATCACGCCGGCCGTCGCCAGGGTCCAGAATGCTGCCGGCACGCCCCAGCCGGTGGCCACCAGGCCGGCGACCGTGGTGCTCAGCGCCGCCCCCAGCGTGCCGGCCAGGCCGAGCACCCCCAGGCTGAGCGTGTAGCGTCCGCTTTCGCGCGTGAGGTCGGCGGTCACCAGCGGCAGCATCACCCCGAACACGGCTGCCGCCACCCCCTCCAGCAACTGCACCGGCACCAGCAGATAGGGGTTGTCGACCAGCGCGAACAGCGCCGCACGCAATGGCAGCGAGGCGAAGCCCACCACCAGGATCGGCCGCCGCCCGATGCGTTCGGCCAGCCGTCCCACCAACGGGGAGGCCAGCGCCACCAGCATCTGCGGCACGATGACGAAGCTGGCGATCAGCAGCCCGGCGCGCATGCCGGCCCTGCTGGCGGTGGCGGCGAGGAGAAGTGGAACAGCATGACGCAGGCGGCGAAGATCTGCATCCGCCGGTCGGCCAGCAGGGCGCGGATCGAGCCGTGCTCCTCCACCGTGTCGGTCGATGCCACCGCGCCACCGCGTCGGCGGCGCTGGCGGCGCGGATGCAATGTCCACAGCGCCCATAGCGCCGGCAGCGCGAGCAGGAAGGCGAGCACGAACACCGCTTGCTCCGACACCACCGAGGCAGCAAGCCCCATCAGCACTGCGCCGGCGCCGCTGCCGATCGAGGCGAAGCGCACGTTGCGCCCCAGCCGCTCGCCCAGGTCGCGCCGCCCGACCATGGCGATTGTCACCGCCGCGATCGCCGGCACGATGGTTGCGCCGGCAACCGCGTGGGCCATCAACGCCAGCAGCACCGGCAGGCGAAAGGGCAGGGCGGCGATCACCAGGGCGGCCAGTGCCGCACCGGCGATCGCCAGGCCCAGCACCAGCCGGCGATGGCGGGTGACATCGACATAGGCGCCGCCCGGCACCTGGGCGAGCATGGAGGTGATGGTCTCGACCGTCAGTACGACGCCGATCTGCGCCTGGGTCCAGCCCTGGCCGGCGAGGTAGGCGGGCACGAAGGCGCCGAAGGCGGTGCGCAGGGCTGCGACAAAGGCGTTCAGCGCGTCGAGGCCATGCTGCCCGGGCGAGGGCTTGCGCCCGGATGGTCGGCGCCGGCCGACGGGCGGGATCACCGGTCGGTCGGGTCGAAGATCGTGGCCGGGTCGTCCGGGCGGAATTCGGGCGCCGCCGTCACCTGGTCGGGCGGCACCTCGATGGATATGCGCGCGCCGTCGCCCTCGCCGCGGAAGCGCAGCAGCCGCCAGGCCAGGGCCACCCGGCGTGACCCCAGGCCCAAGAAGCCGCCGACATCGACCACCACCGCCATCGGCCGGCCATCGGCGTCGGCCACCAGATCGACCAACCGGCCCAGCTCCTCGCCGCCCGGGCCGAACAGTCGCTTGCCCATCAGAGGAACCATCTTGGGCGGGGCCGCCGGCTGGGCGTGCGCCGGCCCGGGCGATGCGAGCAGCAGCGCCCCAACCAGCGCCCCAACCAGCGCGCTCCGCCTCATGTCAGGCAGGCCGCGTTCAGGATGCCCAGGCCCACCGCCCCCGCCGCCAACAGGATCGCCTCTGCCATGTCGCCGGATTCCACCCCGCCACGCTCGTGCCGCCGCAACAGGCGCACTACCGCGTAGCCCGCCAATTGCACCACCAGCGCGATCGCCGCCCACAGCACCATGTCGGACAGGCTGTGCGAGCGGGAGATCGCCATCGCCAACGGCAGGCAGAAGCCAAGCACCGCGCCCGACAGCGCCACCGCCGCCGCAGTGTTGCCGGCGCGGATCAGTTCCCAGTCACGCACCGGCGTAACCAGTGTGTACAGCGCCAGGAAGGCCCCGAGCAGCAGCACCGCGGTGCCGAAATAGATCAGGAAGTTTACGAGGTTTTCCAGCATGTCAGCTCCTGCACGACCGGGCGCATCCTCAGCGGGGAATGAAGCAATGCGGCACGAAACGGCTGGTGTCACGGGTGATCGGCGTGTCGTCTTCGCGGATGCCCAGGCCGACGGCCCGCCCGCCCACCACCCAGCTGCCCAGCACCGGATAGCGCCCGTCGAAGCACGGCAATTCGGCCCATGCCTGGTGCACGAACCCTTCCGCGCCATAGGTGCCGCCGGTGGCAAAGCCCGGCGCGGTGATGTTCGCGCCCTCGCGGCCCCAAAGTGGCTTGGCAATCTCGGGGCCTGCGATGCGGCCGGGCTCGCGAAAGGCCGGCAGCAGGTTCGGGTGGCCGGGGAACAACGCACACAGCAACGCCAGGATGCCCTTGCCCGACAGCACCATGCGCCACGCCGGCTCGATCCAGCGCGTGGGCGACGCGGCGACGTTGGCGCCGAAGGCGTCGCGCAGCATGAACTCCCATGGATACAGCTTGAAGGCATGGGCAATGGGATTGCCGTCGAGATCGACGAATTGGGTGCCGTTCCAGCCGATCTCGTCGACATACAGGAACGGTGCCGCCAGCCCCGCCTGGATCGCGGTGTCGCGCAGGTACTCGACGGTGCCACGATCCTCGTCGCTGCCACGCTGGCAGGTGAAGTGGATGCCGCCGGGCAGCGGGCGGGCCAGCCAGGCGCTGATCAGCGCTTCGTGCAGGCTGTTGAACTGGTCGGCATCGGTGTGGCCAGCCAGCGAGCCCGCGGATTGCAGCCAGTCCCACTGCACCACCGCCGCCTCGAACAATGCCGTCGGCGTGTCGGCATTGTATTCCAGCAGCTTTGGCGCGCCGGTGCCGTCCCAGCGCAGGTCCATGCGGCCGTACAGGCTGGGCTCCTGCGCCTGCCAACTGCGCTTCACCAGCGGCCAGACGGTCGGCGGAATCCCGAGCAGGGCATGACATTCGGTGCGCACGGCATGGTCGACGGCACTGCGGCACAGGTGCTCGATCTCGACGGTGGCATCGTCCAGCGTGTCGATTTCCGCGGCGGTGAACTGCCAGCAGGCGGATTCGTCCCAGTACGGGCGGCCATCGATCTCAGCGAAGTCGAAGCCGATGGCGGCCCAGCGTTCGCGCCGGTCGGGGCGCGGCGCCAGGGTCAGCCGGCGCACCGGTCAGCCGCCGCTGCTGCTGGCATGCGCCGCCCCGGTGGAGCCGAAACCGCCGCGGGCGACCGATGCGGCGGCCGCCCCGGCGACTGCCCCGGCCGCGACGCCGCCGGCAGTGAGATGGCCGGAGGAACCAACCGAACTGGAATAACTTGAGGAGGAGGAGCGGCGCGACGAGCCCGTGCCATCGGCGGGGCAGGAGTCTTGGGCCTGTGCCGCCGGATCACAGTCGGGTGTGCGCAGCATCGGCACCGCGGCGGTTGCAACCACGCCGCCGCCCATCAGCACCAGCAGGATTCGCGTTGAGCGCCGCATGGAAAAAGCCTAGTCCGGCGCGGCGCCGCAGGGAAGTGCGATGGTCAGTCGGCGTAGGCCATCTCGCGCTCAAAATTGTCCAGCCGCACCGGCGGGATGGCGCGCGCGGGCTCATCGACCATGTAGCCGGTGCCCCAGACGGTGCGCACGAAACCGTCGAGACCGACCAGCGACAGGCGCTTGCGCAGCCGGTGCATCAACACGTTGAGCGACTTCACATCGGGCTCGTCGAGTTCGCCGTACAGCAGGTCCATCAGCGCGGTCTTGTTCACCACCGTGGATTTGCGCAGGATCAGCAACTCCAACACCTTGAATTCGCTGGGCGAAAGGTGCAAGTCGCGCCCATGCGCGGCGGCTGAGCGGCTGTCCATGTGCAATTCCAGCGGTCCAACGGTCAGCACCGAACGGGTGAAACCACGGGTCCGGCGCACCACGGCGCGCAGGCGGGCGCACAGCTCGGTGGTGTCGCAGGGCACCTCGATCACGTCATCCGCCCCGGCATCCAGTAAACGTCCGCGTCCGCGCCCGTCGAGCAGACGGGAGACTGCAACTGCCGGAAGCTGGCTGCCGGCGGCGCGCAGGCGGCGGATGAAGTCCACGCCGGTTGCCCCGGCGGGGCCTGCGCCAAACAGGATCACGTCGAAGTGATGGTGCTTGACCATCTGCTGCGCGTCGTCCTCGCTGTCCGCTCGCACAAAGGTGCAGGACTGACCGCCGAGCACCACAGCGATGTCGCCGGCGATGAAACCTTCGAGGGACGCGAGAAGAATGCGCATTTTGTGCCGATCTCCGCTGCGGTTCCACGAGACCGTCGGTGCGCCGCGGAAAGCGGGCTCGAAGCGGTTTTCGCGGTGGAGCGGCGCATCCTGCTGACTCTCCACGCAATGGACTGTGCAACAACGATGCCAAAAATAACGGGCGCTGACGCAAATATATGTATTGCGTCGTTTCTCCGAGTCGGCCGATTCGGCGACATTAACGTTAATTCACCATCAATCTTCACACTCGCGGAAACGGTCCCGCAAATTGCAGGGCGATCGGCTGGAAGTCCTGGCAAATTGCAACGCAGTTTACCTCTCTGCCCCGCCACGAGGTGTTCCATCAGACGCACATAGCAGGCCCGGCCGCGTGCCATGGCGTATGCCGTGAGTTGAAACAGGTTTGTAGGCACGTGTCGCGCAACGTGGCGGTGTCCTTTCGGAACGAACCATGCGACGATTCCTGGCACCGCTGATCGGCATTCCGCTCGGCCTTGCGATGGCCGGATTGGCGGCTGCCTGGGCCGTGCCCGACCTGCCTCGGCTTGATCTGGCGCGGGCCGAGGCGTTGCTGCATCCGGTGCTGGCACCCGGCGCCGTCCCGCCGCATGGCGCTGCACCTTTGCCGCGCGTTCTGCCGTTGCCGCATGACCCGATGCGTCCACCCCCCGGCACCGCGGCCCAGGCCAGCGGCACCGGCTTCTTCGCCGCACCGCAAACCGTGCTCACCGCGGCCCATGTGGTCAGCGAATGCCGGGCGATCCGCCTGGTCTCCCGCCATCTGCCGCCCACCGAGGCGCGGTTGGTGGCCATTGATGCCGAGCATGACATTGCCGTGCTGCACGCCGCCGCCGCTGCACCCGCGCAGCTGGATATCGCCGCCGACAACCGCACGCCCGCACGTGTGCTGGTGCACGGCTACCCCGCCAGCGCCGGGCGCGACGTGCCCGCCACCACCTGGGCCACGCTCGTCAACGACAACCTCGCTACCGCCGCGCGGTTGGAGCGCGATCCGCGCACCCTGTTGTGGTTGCAGAACCGCGACATCGCCCAGGGCTACAGCGGCGGCCCCATCCTCGACCCCGCCGACGGCCGCGTGGTCGGCATCGTGCGCGCGCTGATCGACCCGCAGCGGGCCGCCGCCGCCTATGGCATCGCCACGCCCCACCTGTCGATCGGCCCGGGGGCCACGCCGCTGCGCGCCATGCTGGGCGGGGCGGCCGAGGATGGCGAAGTGGCCGACGACGACGACATCTTCACCCGTGCCCGCAAGGCCACCGTGCACGTGTTCTGCTGGCAGTAACCACCCGGCTCACGCCGGCAGGTCGCGCAGGAACGCCAGCATCGCCGCGTTGACCCCGGGCAGCGTGGGCCTGCTCATTGCGCCAGCTCCAACGCGGCGCGGGCCACGACGCGCACCCCTGCGACGTAGTCGTGCTGTTCCATTGCTTCCTCCGGGTTGTGGCTGCCGTTCTGGTTGCGCACCAGAACCATGGCGGCAGGAATGCCGGCCTGCGCGAACATGCCGGCATCGTGACCGACCGTCGGCATGTGGTGCCGCCCCAAGCCGAGTGCGGCCGCCGCCATGTCCAGCCGTTCGATCAGCGCCGCGTCCAGCCGGGTGGGTTGTGAACCGGTGTCGGCGCCGATTTCGAAGCGCACCCCGCGCCGTGCCTCGATCGCTGCGATACTGGCGCGGGCAAATTCGCCGGCCTGGCGCAGCACCGCGGCATCGGTGGCACCGAGGTTGAGGGTGAACGCCACCTCGCCCGCCACCTTGGTCATCGCATGCAGGTCCGGCCTGGTGGCAACAATGCCGACGGTGGCCACGAAGTTGTCGTCGCCCTGGGCGATGCGCTCGGACCAAAAGCCGTCGATTGCCATCACCAGCTCGCTCACCGCCACCACCGCGTCGTGGCGGAAGGCGCGCGGCACCGCGGCCGAATGTGCCCAGGTGCCAAAGCACTTGGCCCCGGCGTGGCGGATATTGCCGCGGATCGCGGTGGCGATGCCGATCGGCACATCGCGCCCGATCAGCAGCGGCCCCTGCTCGATATGCAGTTCCAGCCAGCAGGCGAGGTTTTCCCCGGACAGCACCGCGCCGGCCTGGCCATGAAAGCCCAGATCGGCCATGTGATCGGCCAGGGTGCGGCCGGTGTCGCCGCGCACCAGCAGACCCATCGTGGCGAACGGCACCAGGCCGAGCGCCAGGCGGCTGCCGAGATAGGCGGTGCCGAACCAGGGGCTTTCCTCGCCGCGCAGCCCCACCAGCCGCAGCCCGCGGCGCGGCGCCATGCCCACCCGCTGCGCCGCCAGCAGCACCGCCAGACCGGCCATCACCCCGGCCAGCCCGTCGTAGTTGCCGCCATCCGGCACCGAATCGAAATGCGATCCCAGCCCCACCGCCGGCAGCGTTGCATCGGTGCCGGCCAGCAGCGCATGCAGGTTGCCGAAGGCATCGAACGCCGCCTCGAAACCTGCTGCGCGCAACGCCGCCGCCGTGGCTTCGGCGGCATGCTGCTCGGCGGCGCCATAGGCCGGACGGGTGATGCCCACGGCGCCGCGGGTCGCGGCACCGATGCGGTGCATCAGTGCCCAGCTTTCCGCCGTCGCTGCCGCCAGCGCCGCGTCGAAGCCGGCCATCAGCGGGCGCGCGCCAGCATGAGGTCCTTGGTGCGGTCGCTGGTCAGCACCAGCCCATCCTCGGCCACCCGCAGCACCGCCGCCCAGGGTTTTCCCGCGCCGCGCACCGGTGCATCCACCGGCATGGCCATCAACAGGTCGCGCTCCAGCCATGACAGCGCCAGCCGCAGCGCGCCGTATTCCGAGCGCAGCACCAGCCGCGCCCCGTCGTCGGAGACCACGGCATCCACCCCCAGCGTCGCATTGGCATAGGCACCAGCCAGCGCCGCCGAACTGCCCGCCCCCGGCCGCATCGGCCGATAGCGCTGCGGCGCGCCGCACCAGCGCGCCGGGATCACTCCGCCCTGCGGCAGGCCGAAGCTCAGATGCATCACCGCGCGTTCCGGTGCGAATGCGCCGTCGCCGATCTGTTCGATGACCCCGCCGCCGCCGCCCTGGCTGATGAAGCTGGGCACGCCATCGTGGTCGACGATCTCGAACACCTCGTCGCCGTCTTCCTGGCGGTACATGCCGGCCGCCGCGGCCAGCGCGCGCAGGTTGGCGGCATCCCGCAGCGGCGCCATCTGGTCGGCCAGCACCACATCGACCATGCGCCGTGCCAGCGAGAAGGGAGAAATGTCGTCGCGGTTGCCCAGGATCACCACGCCGGTGTCGTGCGCGGGGAAGCGCACCGATTCCGATCGTCCGCCGGCCACCCCGCCGCCATGGCCGATGTTGCGCAGCCCACGGTAGTGCGTGACGGTGAAGCCCAGCGCATACATCGACAGCGACCCGTTGGCGAAGCGCGTCGGCCCTTCCATACGCGCCAGCAGCGGCGCCATGTCGGGCGTGGGGTTGGCCAGATGCGCCTGCCAGCGCAGCATGTCTTCCAGCGTGGAACTCATGCCGCCTTCGCCGCCCAGCACCAGGCCCCATTGCGCCCGCTCCCACGCGCCGTCCGGGCCCTTCGAATGATGCCCGGCCAGCCGCGGCAGGATTTGTGAATCGCGGAGTTGCAGCACGGTGTCGTCCATGCCGAGCTTGCCGGTGATGCGGGTGCGCAACAACTCGTTGTAGCTGCGGCCGGACACCTCCTCGATGATCTCGCTCAACAGGAAGAAGCCGGTGTTGCAGTAGATCATCTGCTCGCCGGGCGGAAAATTCATAGCACCATGCCGGCCGACGATTTCCCGTGCGGTTGCCCGGGTGGAGGGTGCTTGCAGCGCCAGTCCGCTCCAAGTCATGGTCTCCAGGAAGTCGCGCATGCCCGAGGTATTGCTTGCGAGATGGCGCAGCGTGACCTTATGCGGCAGGGCGGCGAGCCAGGGCGCATAGCGATGCACCGGGGCGTTCATGTCCAGCTTGCCCTCGGCTTCCAGCATCAGCGCCAGCAGCACGGTGAACTGCTTGGTCTGCGAGCCGATGCGCATCACCGTGCGCGGGCCGAGTGGCACGCCCTGCGCCAGGTCGGCCATGCCATAGGCGCCCTGGTGCAACACCGCACTGCCACGCGTGACCGCGGCCACCAGACCGGGCGTATCGGGCCCGATCCATCCCGCGAACAGCGCGTCGATCTGTTGCATCCGCCTCGCCCAAGCTGCTCGGCGCAGCCTAGGGCCAATGCCCTGTCAGGCGAAAGCCGGGAGAAGCCAGCATCCGGTCAGCCGTCAGGGCGGATAGCAGGACCGAACAGCAAGGGTATAAACATGCGGCATCACGCTGTGTGCCACGACGGGAAACGGCACGCTCGCCGATACCTCGCGGCCGCAGGACTGGTTGGAGGAGACGAAGGAGTTCGCCGGTACGCTCACGCCCTGCATCCGCGAATAGGCATAGGCCTGAATTTTCTGGGCAGTGTCGCAGACCGTGCGGTTGACCGCGGCACAGCGCGCCGCGTCGGTGACGGCGTATTGCAGTGCAGATCGCATCCTGACCGCCAGCGCGAATTCGATGCCGGCGAACAGCACCATCAGGAAGGGCAGGGCAACCAGGCCCAACTCCACGCTGGTCACCGCGCGACGGTCGTTGGCGAGGCGGCGGATCATTGGGTGCGGACAATCGCCGTGGAGGTCAGAACGATCGGCGAGGGCAAGCCGGGATAGCCGAGCACGAACGGATACGAAGCCCGCGCCGATACCTTGACATAGGTGCCGACCGGCCCGCCCGTTGGGCAGGTCCCGCCGCAGGCCGTCGCGACGATGCCCAGGGTCACATTGGGGCAGCCGCAGTACTTCTCCGGCGCCGGATCGGCGGTGATCGAGGGATAGTCGGTTGCTTCCGTGACCGATTGCGTGATTGCCGCGGCGTTCCATTCATGCGTGCCGGCAAAGGCCGCGCCGGCGCGCGCCGCGTTGGTCACCTGCATGCGATGCCACTGCGCCATGCCGATGTCGTAGGCACCCGTCATCATCAGCAGCAGGACCGGCGCCACAAGCGCGAATTCTAACGCGGCCAGGCCATTTCTCGCACGTCGCAGGGAGCGGAGGTGTCCAGACATCAAACGCTACTCCACCAGCGCCATCGCCGCGGGCGGACCGGCGGGGTCGACCGTGCCGACGCCGACACAGTCGTGGTTCATCTTGCTGGTATCGATGAAGTGGATGCTACCGGCGACGATCTGGGTGCACGGGCTGGTGGTGTCGCCCTTGTAGGTCACCGCATTCGCCGGCGCGTAGACCGCGCCCTTGATGGTCAGCGTCATGCTGTCCTGGAACCACACGCCGTCGGCCCCGGTGGCCCGCTTGTCGACCCATATCGCCATGCCCGCGGTCGGGCCGGTGGACGGCGCCGTCAGGTTCAGACGGAACGTGCTTATCGCCTTGAACTTGCCGATGCCGGTGCCGGTGGAGGTCGACATGATGATCGTCACGCCGCCGGTGGCGTTCACGGTCCAGTTGCCCTCGAAGTTCAGGTTGCCGCGGTCGAAGATGTAGACGCCTGGCCCGAAGGTGAGTGTGCCGTTGTCGCTGAACGACAGGCCGTTGCAGATCACATAGGGGGTGCTGCCGACGGCGTTGAAGGTCTTGTTCGACTTGATCACCGAGCCGTTGCTGTAATTGCAGCCGGAGAAGGCGGGAATGACGCGGGCCGCATAGGGGTCGGCAGCCGACGCGCCGTAGGTTTTGATCGCGCCGCTGGCCAGCAGCTTCGATTGCGACTCCTTGGCCCAGCCGCCGACCATCAGGTAGTTGCGCGACGACATCGTGACGTTGCCGATCAGCCGCAGGCTGACCGCAGCCGCCGAATTGTCGTACACATCGCAGCCGTTCAGCGTGACCGTACCCTGGCCGTCGAAAACAATCGAGGTGCCGGTGGTCTTGAGTGCCATCAGGCACATCGACGTGGCCGCACCCGGGCCGGTCGGTGCCGCGACGGAGCGGCCGGAGATGGTGCGCGTGGTCTGGCTGTAGATGCCGCTGAACGCCCGGGCTTGCGGCTGGGCGACAACTACCTCGATGGCGTTGATGTTGCCCTGGTAGGTGCCGGCGGTCGGCGGCTGGTTCACGGTCACGGTCACGCCGCCCTGTCCGTGCACAAACCCGTGTGTCGCGGCCACGCCGCGCGCCTCGGCAATAATGCTGCCGCCAAGCTGCTTTGCCAGGCCCGCGGCCAGCGCCGCCTGGTCAGCCGAGCCCTGGAGTGCCACATGGTTGCCTTCCCACATGGCCCCATCAATGGACACGGCCAGCAACCCGATCATCATCGGCGCTGACATGCCGGTTATCAAGGCAATGCTGCCGCGCCGGTCGCGGCGTAGCCGGCGTTGCATGCTCTGCCAGAACGAGGGGCGGGGCGGGAAAATCGCGGTATCGTTCAAAGTGGGTCTCCTCCACACCGGTCTGGGGCGGGGCAGCGCCCACACCCGTCCGACACATGAGGAAATGTTAGGGGCAGGAAAGTCTCATCAATATTACAGAAATGGACCCTCACACCGTTTGGGGCGAATTTTTACAGCGCGAAGTGGTGATGTATCATAAGGTTACGGAAATCTTCCGACCTTGTCGCGGAAGTGCAGCCCCCCTCGATGGCCGTCAGTTGGAGACTTTTGCCTGCACAACAGAGCCGCCTGAGGTGCAGATCACCGTTCCGACAATGCTGCTGGTTGCCGCGACCCGCGTGTTGTTCACCCATGTCGCGGTGCCGCCGGAGCGCGCGCCGGGGCTGCTGAGCACGCGCAGCACGGTTGTGAAGGTACCGGCCGGTGCGGTGACGACGGTCGGCAGCACGACGAAGAACTGACCCTGGTTCGGCACGTTGAAGGTGAAGTTGCCGCGATTGTTGCTGGTGATCACAATCGTCGCAGCGCCGACAAAGGAGTTGTCGATGCGCACGATCGGCCGCCCGTCTGGCGTCATCTGGTAGACGGTGCCGCCAAGGCCATCGAAATTGCCGTTCGTCACCACGCGCGTCAGCGTCGGCAGGATGTTGGGCTGCTGCCACGACGCCGGCTCGCTGGTGCAGGTGGACACGCTGAAGGCGATCGAGGTGGCGGTGATGTCGACGCCGTTGATGCCCAGCACCCGTGCCAGCGAGAACGACACCGCGTTGCCGTTCGCCGCGGTCATGCGCGTGGTGGTGCGCACGGCATTGGCCGGGCTGCCGCCGGCGGTGAAAACGGCCGCGCCGCCACCATTCGGCGCCGCCCAGCGCCCGGTGGTGACATCGCCGGCGGTCAGCACGCCGGTGCCGGCATTCAGCGCCACCAGGTTGGCGGGGATGTTGGCGTTGGCGAGTTGGATCGCGGTGTCATTGACGTTGGCGCCGGTGCGCAAGGCGCGCGCGCCAGCCAAGGCCGAGGCATCGGAGGCAATCTGCAACTGTGTCTTGCGCACATGGCCCAGCCCCGATTCTACCGCGAATGCCGCCATGCCGATCAGAATCGGCGTGGCCAGGGCGACATAGACGGCCACTCCGCCGCCGCGGGCACGCGCCAGCGCAATGAGGGCGCCAAGGCGATGCGCGATGGCAGTGGGGCGGAGCACGGGCATGACTCAGCTCTCCTTCAGCATGACGACGGTGACTGTCAGCGTGGCGGGCATCGGCACCATGTGGAAACCGGCGGCGACGGCGCTCGGCACAGTGATG
>JBBQOT010000025.1:0-12526 GCA_038331165.1 Acetobacterales bacterium | reverse complement strand
GACCGACGGCATCATGAAGGTGCACAACGGCAGCGAGGTGACGGAAACCAAGGTGATGGTCGGCACCGCCTATGGCCGCCCGTTCGGCGCCGAGCACGACGTCATGAATGGCGGCGACAAGCCGCTGGCCTTCATCGAGATCGAACTGAAGCGGCAGCAATCCGTGGTGTATCCGCCCGCCCTCGCCGCCCCCCCATGAACCTGCCGCTGCTCCGGCGGCTGGGCTTTTTCACCCGCGTGCTCGACGCCGCGGGGCCGGCCGAGCGCTATCGCCTGGCCACCGAGCAGATCGTCCATGCCGAGCGCTGCGGCTTCGATTCCGCCTGGGTGGCGCAGCACCATTTACACGCGGCCGAGGGCGGGCTGCCGGCGCCGCTGGTGTTCCTGGCCCATGTCGCCGCCCGCACCAGCCGCATCCGGCTGGGCACCGGCATCATCACCCTGCCGCTGGAACTGCCGATCCGGGTGGCCGAAGACACCGCGGTGCTGGACCTGCTCAGTGGCGGCCGGCTGGAGGTGGGCATCGGTCCGGGCGGCAACATGGCGGCGTTCCGCGCCTTCGGGCTGGACAGCGACCATCGCGGCCGGATCACCGCAGACCACCTGGCGGTGCTGCGCGATGCCTGGGCCGGCCGCGCGCTGGCGGGGGGCGATGCGCTGTATCCCGCACATCCGGCGCTGGATGCGCGGGTGTGGCAGGCGAGTTTTGGGGTGGAAGGGGCACGGCGCGCCGGGCTGGCCGGCGACGGGCTGCTGCTGTCGCGCACCCAGCCGCGGCCGGACCGGCAGTGGCAGATGACGCTGGCCGACATACAGATGCCAATGCTCGACGCATATTTTGCGGCCCTGCCCGACGGCGTGGAGCCCCGGGTGCTGGCCTCACGCAGCGTTTTCGTGGCCGATGACCGGGCGACGGCGTTGGCGTTGGCCGAGGCGGGGCTGGGCCGGATGCGCCCGCGGCTGGCCGCCGGCGGGCATCCGGCGGCACAGGGCTCGGTGCACGACCTGATCGCCGCGTTCGATGTCCATGTCGGCACCGCCGACGAGGTGGTGGCCTCGCTGCGCACCGACGCCACGCTGCTGCGGGCGACCGATCTGGCAGTGCAGGTGCATTCGGTGGACCCGCCGCACCCGCATGTGCTGCGCTCGATCGAGCTGGTGGCCGAACGCGTGGCACCGGCGCTGGGCTGGCGGCGCGATGATGTACGGAGGGTCGCATGAGCGATGATTTGGGGAGCGTCGCATGAGCGACGATTTGGGGAGCGTCGCATGAGCGACGACGTGATCGACCGGCTGGCGGGGATATCCGCGGGCTCGGCGCTGGACGACGTGCGGCGGCGACGACCCGAGGCACGGCGGCACGCGCAGGCCAGCTTCGACGGCCTGTTCCAGCCGCTGGACGCGTCCGCAATGAGCGTGGCTGAACGCGCGGCGGTGGCGCTGTTCGTGGCCCGGCTGCATGGCGATGCGCCGAGCGAGGCGCTGTACAATGCGATGCTGGCCGAGGCCGGTGGCGACGGGCTGCGCGACGCGGTGCTGGCCCAGGCCGGGCGCGGCGCGGCGCGCGGGCCATACGGCAGCTATCCGCCGGGGCCATTGAGCCGCGAAGATGTGGCCGGTCCCAACCTGCGCGTGGCCGATGATACACTGGGCGTGCGGCTGGCCGCGGCACTGGCGCACAGCCACATGCTGGTGTTCCACCCGCGCGACGCGGCACCGCATTATCTGGAGGCCCTCGCGGCGGCGCACTGGAGTGCCGACGGCATGGTCACCTTGTCCCAGCTCGTCGCCTTCCTGTCGTTCCAGATCCGCGTGGCGGCCGGGCTACGCGCCCTGGCGGCAGTGTGAGGGTGCCATGACCGAAACAGTGCTCCACCCCACCGGCCACGAAGTGCCGGCGGCATTCACCCGCGCCATGCTCGATTGGCTGCCCTGGTTGGAACCGCTGGCCGAGGCGGCGCTGACGCCGCGCCACATCGCCGGGCTGGTTGATGCCGCGCGGGCAAAGTCGCCGTATTTCCGCCTGCTGGCGCGCGACCCGGAAGTGCTGGAGGCACGCACCCGCACCGACAAGGACATCTTCTATAACACCCAGGCCGGGCTGCCGCGGGCCGAGCGGGAACTGGCTGCCACCGCCACCTCGCGGCTGAATGGCTGCATCTACTGCGCCGCGGTGCATGCGCGCCACGCCACCACCTATTCCAAGCGCGGCGACGACGTGCTGCGGCTGTTGGACGAAGGGGTGGGTGCGGATCTCGGCGAACGCTGGAACGCCATCGTCGCGGCATCAGTGGCGCTGACCGAAATGCCGATGACCTTCGGGCGCGCGCATGTGGCGCGACTGCGCGCAGCGGGGCTGGACGACCTGGCGATCGCCGATGCCATCCAGGCAGCAGCGTTCTTCAACTGGGCGAACCGGTTGATGCTGTCGCTGGGAGAGCCGACGCCGCCGGGGTGAATGGATTGCCGGGCGAAGGCAAGGCCCAGTAGGCTCTAAGATAAGGGAGGCTGGGCTCTGCCCAGACCCGCCAGGGGCCAAGCCCCTGGACCTTAAATATATGAAAATAAATGGGTTTCCAAAGGCCGTCGGCCTTTTGTGGGTCCCGGTTGTTCGCGATCAGGCGCCAGGCAGCTGCACGGTAAAGCGCGCGCCGGTGACACGGCCGCTCTCGTCGCGGCGGTTTTCGGCGCCGATGCGGCCCTTCAACGCCTCGACGATTTGCCGGCTGATCGACAGGCCGAGGCCGGAATGCTGGCCGAAGCGTTCGCCCTGGGGGCGTTCGGAATAGAACCGGTCGAAGATGCTCTCCAGCATACCTTCCGGGATTCCAGGGCCTTCGTCCTCGACCGAGATCTCGACCTCGTTGCCGACGGCTGCGGCGTGCAGCGTGATCCGCCCGCCCGGCGGCGAAAAGCTCTGGGCATTGCCGATCAGGTTGCGCAGCACCTGCACCAGCCGGTCCTCGACCGCCTGCACCACTGCCGGCGCGCGGGCTTCGGCCAGCATCAGGCGGGGGGCGGTCTCGGCGCGCGTCGCCTCGTCGATCTCGACCAGGGTGGCCAGGATGGGGGTCACATCGATCGCCTCGGTGGCGGCACGGGACAGCTCGGCGTCGATGCGCGAGGCGTCGGAGATGTCGCTGATCAGGCGGTCGAGCCGGCCGACATCCTCGGCGATGATGGCCAGCAGGCGGCGCTGCTTGTCGGGGTCTTCGATGCGGCGCAGCGTCTCGATGGCGCTGCGGATCGACGATAACGGGTTCTTGATCTCGTGCGCCACGTCGGCGGCAAAGCGCTCGGTGGCGTCCATGCGGTTCCACAGCGCCTGGGCGGAGTCGCCAAAGGCATGCGCCAGCTCGCCGATCTCGTCGCGCCGTGCCAGCAGGGTGGCGGGCACGGCGCCGGCCCGCCCGCGCCCCTCGCGCATCTGCTCGGCCGCTACGGCCAGGCGCAGGATGGGGCGCGCGATGGTCAGCGACAGATACCACGACAGCGCGACGGTCAGCACCAGGGCCAGCGAGAACAGGCCCAGGATAGACAGCCGCACTGCCAGCAGGCTGTCATCGACCTCGCGCGCCTCACGGGTCAGCACCACGATGCCGACGGTGGTGCGGTTGCGCACCACGGGTTCGGCGACCGAGACCAGCAGGCGATTATCCGACGTCCGGCGAATATAGGGCGGGGTTTCACGGCTGGTGGCGGTGCCCGACAGGCGGATTTCTTCCTTCACGTCGGGCTGCCAGTCGGGGCCGACGGCGCCGGGCGAGATGTCGAGCCGGGTGCGGCGCTCGCTGCCGGGCAGCCAGTCCAGCAGCCGGTCGTAGATCGCCTCGATGATGCCGACGAGCGCACCTCGGTCGATCGCCGGCGGCAGCGGTTCGGTGAACACGGTGCCGCCAGCACCCTGGCGGATGCGGGTGTCGACCACCACTTGGCCGTCGGGCGCGTAGAGCTTGGCTTGGGCGTTGGGCAAGGGTTCGGTCAGGCGGCGCAGCATTTGCCGGGCCTGGTCGGGGATCAGGCGGGGCGGCTCGGTACCCTCCTCGCGCACGGCGGCCTCGCCCAGCGCGCCGGCATAGATGCGCGATTGCTGGCGCAGTGCCGCGACCTCGGCTTCCAGCAGGCCATTCTGGTACTGGTCGAGGTAGAGCACGGCAGCGAGCAGCAGGGCCAGCGGCAGGGCGTTGACCAGCAGGATGCGCCGCATCAGCGGCGACACCCAGCGCGTGCGAGCACGGCGCGCAACGGCGCTGTCAGGCACGGCGCGCTGCGCCCAACGGACCAGACGCCCCCACTGCTCAGCTTTCCTTGTAGCGGTAGCCGATGCCGTAGAGCGTTTCGATGGCGTTAAATTCCTCGTCCACGTTGCGGAACTTTTTGCGTACCCGCTTGATGTGGCTGTCGATGGTCCGGTCGTCCACATAGATGTTCTCGCCATATGCCGCATCGATCAGCTGGTCACGGGACTTCACCATGCCGGGCCGCGTGGCCAGCGCCTTGACCAGCAGGAATTCGGTGACGGTGAGCTGGATGTCCTTGGCCTTCCACAGGCACTGGTGCTTGGTCTCGTCCAACACCAGTTCGCCGCGCGTCATCACCCCGGTGGCGGTGGCGCCGGAGCCCTCGGCCCGGCTGGCCTCGTTGCGCCGCAGCAGCGCGCGGATGCGCTCCAGCAACAGCCGCTGGCTGAACGGCTTGGTGATGTAATCGTCGGCACCGAGACGCAGGCCCATCACCTCGTCCACTTCCTCGTCCTTGCTGGTGAGGAAGATCACCGGCAGGCTGGTGCGCTGGCGCAGGCGCTGCAGCAGCTCCATGCCGTCCATGCGCGGCATCTTCACGTCGAGCACGGCAAGGTCGACGGGCCGCGCGGTGATGCCCTGCAGCGCGCTTTCACCGTCGGTGTAGGTGCGCACCGTGTAGCCTTCCTGCTCCAGGGTCATCGAGACGCTGGTGAGGATGTTCCGGTCGTCGTCGACCAGGGCGATGGTCTGTTTCATTCGCTTTACCCCTCTCTGGGATGGCGAGTTGAATTGTGGCAGGCGATTGTGGCCCAACTAGGATGGAGGGTGAACAAATTATGGCAGAGCCTGTGAATGAGCGCGCCGAGGCCCGCCGCGCCGAACTATGGGAGGCCCGCACACTGCTGCGCGCGGCACGGGTGGCCACCTTGGGCACGCAGACCGCCGGCCAACCCTTCACCGCGCTGGTAACGCCGGCAGCCGCGCCGGATCTGTCGGTGCTGTTGCTGCTATCGTCGCTGTCAGAGCATACCAGCCACCTGGCCGCCGAGCCGCGTTGCGCGTTGCTCGTGGTGGGCGCAACCGAGGGCGCAAACCCGCAGACAGCGCCGCGTGTGACAGTGACCGGTCTGGCCGAGCGCATCGACGACGCGAAGTTGAAGGCGCGCTGGCTGACGGTGCACCCCTATGCTGCGTTGTACGCAGGGTTCAGCGATTTTGCGCTGTGGCGGCTACGCCCCATGGGCGGGTTGTTGGTCGGCGGCTTCGCCCGGGCGACACGGCTGCGCCAGGCCGACCTGGCGCCGGACCCGGACGCGGTGGCGCGGATCGCGGCGGCGGAGGCCGACATCGTCGCGCATTGCAACGCCGACCACGCCGGCGCGATGGCGGAATTGGCTGGCGCAACCGGGGATTGGCGGATAGTGGCGGCGGATGTCGATGGCTGCGACCTGGCATGCGGCGACGCGGTCAGGCGGGTGCCATGGTCGGCGCCCGTGTCCGACGCGGATGGGGTTCGCAAGGAATTGATCGGTCTATTACGGGGTTTGCGACTGCCACGAGGCTGACACACTGGCTACCTATGGACCGATAAAGGCGTGGCCTGTATCACCCGCCGATACGGGTGCCGCAGGCCGGGGCGCGCGCATGGTTCGACTACGGGAGCAACGTCTTTGACCTCTGCTGCGGCCGCGAAGGCCTCCAAGGCTGCCGCCTTGTCCGGCTCGGGCGTTCGGGCCGGCCACGCCGTGCATGCCAACCTGACCGCGCCGGCGCTGACCGAAGCGGCGATTCAACGCCGCGAGGGCACGCTGTCGGCCGATGGCGCGCTGATGGTGCGCACCGGGCAGCACACCGGCCGTTCGGCGCAGGACAAGTTCGTCGGCGATGAACCCTCGACCACCGCCGAGGTGTGGTGGGGCAGCGTCAACAAGAAGCTGGCGGTGGAAAAATTCGCGCTGCTGACCGGCCGGGTGCGCGCCTACCTCCAGGGGCAGGAGCTGTTCACCCAGGACCTGTATGCCGGCGCCGACCCGGCCCACCGCATCCGGGTGCGCCTGGTCACCACCCAAGCCTGGTCGGCGCTGTTCGCACGCAACATGTTCATCCGCCCGGATGAAGCCGAGCTGGCCGGGTTCGAGCCCGACTACGTCATTATGCATGCCCCGCAGTTCCAGGCCGACCCGGCGATCGACGGGGTGCGCAGCGCGACGGCCGTCGCGCTGTCGTTCGAGCAGAAGCTGATCGTGATCTGCGGCACCGAGTATGCCGGCGAGATCAAGAAATCGATCTTCACGGTGATGAACTGGAAACTGCCGCCCAAGGGCGTGTTGCCGATGCATTGCAGCGCCAATATCGGTGCCGATGGCGACGTGGCGCTGTTCTTCGGCCTGTCCGGCACCGGCAAGACCACGCTGAGTTCCGACCCGGCCCGCCCGCTGATCGGCGATGACGAGCATGGCTGGTCGCCCGACGGCGTGTTCAACTTCGAGGGCGGCTGCTACGCCAAGGTGATCAACCTGTCGCAACAGGCCGAGCCCGAGATCTGGGCCGCCAGCCACCGCTTCGGCACCGTGCTGGAAAACGTGGTGGCCGACCGGCACGGGCGGCTCGATCTCGCCGATGACAGCCTGACCGAGAACACCCGCAGTTGCTATCCCGTCGACTACATCCCCAACTGCGTGCCGGCCGGGCGCGGCGGCATTCCGAAGAACGTGGTGATGCTGGCTGCCGATGCCTTCGGCGTGCTGCCGCCGATCGCGCGGCTGACCCCGGCCCAGGCGATGTACCACTTCCTGTCGGGCTATACGGCCGTGGTCGCCGGCACCGTAAAGGGCGTGACCACCCCGCAGGCCACCTTCAGCGCCTGTTTCGGCGCGCCGTTCCTGCCGCGCCGGCCGGAAATCTATGGCCGCATGCTGGCCGACCTGATCGCCGAGCACGGCGCGGAATGCTGGCTGGTCAACACCGGCTGGTCCGGCGGCGCCTATGGCGTGGGCAACCGCATGCCGATCCGCCATACCCGCGCCCTGTTGCGCGCGGCGCTGGACGGCACCCTGACCCATGCGCAATACCGCCGCGACCCGTTCTTCGGACTGATGATTCCCGATGCGGTGCCCGGCGTGCCGGCCGAGGTGCTCGACCCGCGCCAGGCCTGGACCGACAAATCCGCCTACGACGCCGCCGCGCAAACCCTGCTGGCGCGCTTCGAGAAGAACTTCGAAAGCTTCGCCGGCTACGTCGGCGACGAAGTCAAGGCCATCGCCCTGCGCGCGGTCGCGTAGGGCAAGGAAGGTCGGGGCGTTGCCCCAAACCCCACCAGGTCCCGAGCGCGCCTTCGCGCGACGTGCCAAGCCCCTGGACCTTAAATATATGAAAATAAATGGGTTTCCAACGGCCGTCGGCCTTTGGTGGGTCCTGGGCAAAGCCCTGGCCTTGGCTTTCTCTATAGGTCAATCATTAAAGGGGTTGGTATTACTCCACCTTCCAGATCGCTTCGTTCAGCTTGCCGACGAAAATGGCGTGGGCAGCCCGCTCCTCATCGGTTGGGGTGATGAGTCGTGGAATTCGAGGCCCAACGGCGTCGTATTGCACCGAGGGCATCTGGGCTTGGATGTCTTCGTCCCCGCCGGGTAGCAGTGCACGTTGCCGGCCGCCGGTGAGTTCCACATAGACCTCGGCCAGCAGGCGGCAGTCGAGCAGGGCGTTGTGGGTGGTGCGCTCAGTGAGGTCGATGCCGAAGCGGCGGCACAGCGCGTCGAGGCTGTTCGGCATGCCGGGAAAGCGGGTTTTCGCCAGCACCAGCGTGTCGACCATGCGCGCGCGTGCCAGGTTCGGCCGGCCGCAGCGAGCGAATTCGGCGTTGAGGAAGCCGAAATCAAACGGCGCGTTGTGCGCCACCAGTGGGCTGTCGGCGAAGAATGCCAATAGGTCGTCGGCGATCTCCTCGAAGCGGGGCGCGTCGCGCAGGCGGTCGATGGTGATGCCATGGATGCGGGTGGCATCGGCGGGGATGTCGCGCTGCGGGTGGATCAGGCGGTGAAAGGTGGTGCGGGTGGGCAGGTCGTTGACCAGCTCGATGGCCGCGACCTCGATCACGCGGTCGCCGGTCAGCGGGTCGAGCCCGGTGGTCTCGGTGTCGAACAGGACGGAGCGCATCACGCGACCACCTTTGCAATCGAGCGCATCATGCGACCACTTCTGCAATCGAGCGCATTATACCAACCCTCGGTAAGAGTGACACTCAGGCAGGCAAGTCGGGGCTTTGCCCCGAACCCCACCAGGTACCGAGCGCGCCTTCACGCGACGTGCCGAGCCCCTGGACCTCATATCATTGAAATAAATGGGTTTCCAAAGGCCCTCGGCCTTTGGCGGGTCCAGGGCAGAGCCCTGGCCTTGCCTTCCACGATCGGTCAATCATTGAGCGGATTGGTTATACCGTATTTTCTTATAGCGCGCTCGGCCGAGCCAGGCGCGGCCGGGGATGGTGTTGTCGATGGCGCGCATCGCGCGTATGCGGCCGATGTGCGGGCGTGGCGGCGGGCCACCGGCGCGCAGGGCGGCGAGCAGGCGGCGCAGCTGGCGCGTGGCGGAAAAGCGCGACAGGCCGGTGCGGATTACCCAGTCGGCACGGCGGCGCTTCTCGCGGTCGGGCATCTGCCGGGCGATCACCGCGGCAACTTGGGCGCGATCCATGCGCCGGCGCTGCGCCACGCGATGGATCTGCACCGCGCGCGGGGCCGAGACGGCCATCACCAGGTCGATGCGGCGGATGCCGTCGATTTCCAACAGCAGCGGAATGTCCATCACGGCCGCCGATTTGCCGGCGCGGCGGGCGCGCTGGATGAACCGGCGCTCCTCGTCGCGCACCAGGGGGTGCACGATGCGTTCCAGCTGCTTCAGCGCGTCGGGCTGCCCGAGCACAGCCGTCCGCAGCGCGGCGCGGTCCAGGGCCTTGTCGTGCACGGTGCCCGGAAAGGCCGCACCGATCGGGGCGATGGCCCGCCCGCCACGCGATTGCAGCGCGTGCACCGTGGCATCGGCGTCGAACACCGGGATGCGGGCGGCGCGGAAGAAGCGGGCGGCGGTGGACTTGCCCATGCCTATACCGCCGGTAAGGCCGATGATCTTCATGGCTCGACTCTCCGACGGCGCGGCGCGTTCCGCAAGGCTGGGAACGCGCAGGGCCGATTTCCCGCGGCGGCGGATCGGCGTAACACCGCTGGCTACCCTGGGAGAACCCTGTGTTACACGCCCTCGATCGTCGCCTGGAAACCGCGCGGCACCTGGCCACCCAGGCCGGCGAACTGGCGCTTTCGCTCGCCCCGCCGCCGGGTGCTGCGATGGCGCGCATGAAGGGCCACCAGGACTGGCTGACCGAGGCCGACGGGGCGGTGGAAGCCTTCCTGAAGCGCGAATTGCTCGCGGCGTTCCCCGAGGACGGCTTCCAGGGCGAGGAGACCGGCACCGGCAAGGCCGGGTCGCTCACCTGGGTGGTCGACCCGATCGACGGCACCTCGAATTTCGCCCGCGGGGCGCCGCGCTGGTGTGTCTCTGTCGGGCTGATCGACGGTGCCAAGGCGGTCGCCGGCGTGCTGTTCGCCCCCGCATTGGGCGAGATATTCGCCGCGCGCGACGGCGGTGGGGCCACATTGAACGGTGCCACGATCCGCGCTGCGGCCACCACCGACCTTGCGCGTGGCATGGTGGAATGCGGCTGGTCGCCGCGCCGGCCGAACGCGGCGTTCCATGCGTTGTGCCGGCAGGTAATCGAGCGCGGTGCGATGCTGCGCGCCGGCGGCTCCGGCGCGCTGGGGCTGGCCGATGTCGCGGCCGGGCGGATTGACGGCTATATCGAGCTGCATATCAACCTGTGGGACGTGGCAGCGGCGCTGAGCATTCTCGCCGAGGCCGGGGCGGATGTGTCGCCGTTCATGGCGGGCAACGGGATGACCGAGGGCAACCCAATCCGCGCCGCCGCACCCGGGGTGGCGGCGGCATTGCGCGATGTCGCGGGGTTCTGAACCGCCGCCATGATGCCAACCGACGGAAAGAGTGGCGCCCAGCCAGTCAGAATGGGGCTTCGCCCCAAACCCCACCAGGGGCCAAGCCCCTGGACCTTAAATATATGATAATAAATGGGTTTCTAAAGGCCGTCGGCCTTTCGTGGGTCCCCGTCGGCGCGGCTTCGCGCCGCGACGGCAAAGCCCTGGCCTTGCCTTCCTGCATCGCTCAGTCATCAGGCCGCCTGGCATGACACCGCTGCAACGCCGGCTGTCGCTCACGCTTGGCTTCACCCAGTTGCTCGCCTGGGGCACCACCTATTACGTGCCCGCGACCATGGTGGGCGTGGTGGCCGACGAGCTGGGGGCCTCGCGCACCGTGTTGCTCGGCGCGTTCTCCTGGGCGGTGCTGATCGCCGGTTTCTGCGCCCCGGCGATCGGGCGTTTCATCGACCGGCACGGCGGCAAGCCGGTGCTGGCCACCGGACAGGTGGTAACGGCGGTGGGGTTGCTGGTGCTGGCGGCGTCGCCATCGGTGCTGTGGTGGTATGCCGGCTGGACGGTGCTGGGCCTGGGCATGGCGCTGGCACTCTACGACACCGCGTTCTCCACCATCGGCCGGCTGCTCGGCGCCGATGCGCGGCCGGCGATGACCGGCGTGACCCTGATCGCCGGGTTCGGTGGCACGCTGGGCTTCCCGATGGGCACCTGGCTGGCGGCGCATTGGGGTTGGCGGCCGGCGCTGGTGCTGTATGCCGGCATCGCCCTATGCGTGATCCTGCCGATGATGCTGTGGCTGATCCCGCGCGCCGGCCCGGCGCCGGTGCCGGTGGCGCGGACGGCGGGCGATGCGGCGGCGCCGACCCAGGCGCGGCAGCGGCGGTTGTTCCTGTTGCTGTCGACGTTCTTCACCCTGCGCGCCTCGATCGGTGCGGTGGTCACGCTGCACTTGTTGCTGCTGCTCACCGGGGTGGGGCTGACGACCGCCGAGGCGGTGCTCTGCGCCATGGTGATCGGCCCGGCGCAGGTCGCCAGCCGAATGATCGAATGGCGCCTGGCGCGCTGGCTGACCCCGACGAGCTCGGCCTGGGCCGGGGCGGTGATGCTCCCGGTCGGGGTCGCGCTGCTGCTGGCCGGCGCGCCGGCGGTGGTGTTCGCGGTGTGCTACGGCATCAGCAACGGCATCCTCACCATCACCCGCGGCGTGCTGCCGATGCACGTGTTCGGCCCGCACGGCTACGCCACGCTGATGGGCCGCATGGCGTTGCCCAGCCAAATGGCGGCGGCATTGATGCCAACACTGGTGGCCCCGCTGCTGGAATTCGTGCCGGCCCACGCGGCACTGGGGACCATGGGGCTGGTGGCGGCGGTGGCGATGCTGTGCCTCATCCCCGTCGGGCGGAGATAGACCTCCATCCCGGTTGCAGGCAGGATCGCATCCTGTTTCGCAGGGAGGACTCACATGAGCATCATGATCTACGGCATGCCGCAGTCGCGCGCCGCGCGCTGCCTGTGGATGGCGCGCGAGCTGGGAGTGGACCACACCAACGACCCCGTGCACTTCCAGAAAACCAGGGAGTCGTCGGCGCTGGCCGGCGCCAACCCGAACCAGCGCATTCCGGCGCTGGACGATGGCGGCTTCACGTTGTTCGAGTCGCTGGCGATCAACCTTTACTTGGCGAAGAAGTTCGGCGCCGGCACCGCGTTCGAATCGCCGAGCCTGGAGCACGAGGCGCTGGTGACCCAGTGGAGCTTTTGGGCCATGACCGAGGTGGAAAAGCCCCTCCTCGGCCTGCTGATGGCCGCTTTCGGCCGCAGTGACGGCAAGGAGGCCGAGCACACCGCCGCCCTGGATCGGCCGCTGAAGGTGCTCGACGGGCACCTGGCCGGCCGTGCCTGGATCGTCGGCACGTCGTTCTCCACCGCCGACCTGAACGTGGCCGCGGTGCTGTCCTGGGCAATCCCGGGCAAGCTGGACCTGACAAAGTATCCGCGCGTGGCTGAGTGGCTCGGGCGGTGTACGGCGCGGCCGGCGTTTAAGGGGTAGGAAGGCCGGGGCGCTGCCCCTGGACCCCGCTGGGGCGTCGCCCCAGACCAATTTCACATTTGAGGGTCCAGGGGGCTCGGCCCCATAGGCACTGAGGGCCTGAGGCGGAATAAGCAAGGCGGGGGCTTCGCCCGTCGACCCCACCAAGTCCGGAGCGCGCCATCGCGCGACGGCCGGCGCCCGTGGAACCCCTTACGTGAGTGTTTGTTTGTGGTGGGGGGGGCCGGGGGAGGTAG
>JBBQOT010000024.1:0-12600 GCA_038331165.1 Acetobacterales bacterium | reverse complement strand
GGCGACGACCGAATTCACCAGCAGACGGCGCGTTTGCAGGCAGATCTCAGGGCGGTACATGCCGATCGCCATGGAGATCACGCCGATGGTCAACGCCAGGATGGCGGCGTGGCTGGCAGTGTCGGGACGCAGGCCGAAAAGGCCGGGAGCAGCGAGCATATCTACAGGTAGGAGAATAATGTAAAAAACGAGAAAACATAGGCTAATTTCTAATATTCCGAGTATCACCATCTCAAGAGCAACGAATCCGTCAAAAAGACGCGTCATGGATCGTTCCTAAAAAACCTGTCTCGCAACCGATCGGGATTGAGCCAAATATACGGCCCAGGGTGTTAGCGCGCCTGCGGGTCGGCTAGCCACATGCGGGGCTGTCCCACCCGTCCGCCGATCGACCGTGCCCTAAAGGGTCGGAATTATCCATTCACATAACGTTGACCGCCCAATACCGCAACGTGATAGCAGTTTAGGCGTTTCAATAAAGTTCCCGCGTCTACTGGTGCGGAATCGGCTGCATCGCGCGCGACGGGAGGCGGATCAGCCGGGTGCGCCGTCTGGGAAAATGGCGCATGCCGATCACGCACGAGTGAACCGACAGTTCGGCGTCAAGACTGCCTTTACCATGGCGCGATACCCATGATAGGCAAATCACGAGAGGTTTTGAGACATGACGGCGTTCCGGTGTGGTATTGGCCCAAGGTATGTCGGCCGAGTGATATCTTTGATTAGTGAAGCCTTGTCAGATCTGGCGGTACGATCGACGCTCTCGAAAAACGGCGGGTGCGAAAATCGATCAGGAGGGCCTGTGGTGTGCCGACCCTGTCATCCGCTAGAAACCGGATGGCACGATAATGGGCGATGTGACCGGTGATGGCATTCGTGCCGGGCATATGCCCGGCCGCGGTATAGGTTGGGCCGAGAGGCCGAGGAAACACGGGGCGGAGGTTGCGCAATCAGGCGTGTAGCTCAATGGCAGAGCGCTGCTATTACATGGCAGAGGTTGGGGGTTCAATTCCTTCCGCGCCTACCATCCGATCAACTGGGCATGGTACCTCGCGGCGATGCGTTCGGGCACGCGGGTAGCGCGCCATGATGGCGAGCCTACGCATACCGGAGCCGAACACCTCGGGGCGGAACGCTTTGAGGCTGAACACTTTATAGCAAGAGACCGACATGACATTGCGCCGCTCCCTGGTTTGGCTCGCAGCACTGCCGTTGTTGGCGGCGTGCAGCCCCTCGCCGCAGGCCGGGATCGGCCCGGCCTGCCCGGCGCGCGAGTCGGCGATGCCCGCCGCCGCAACCGTGGCGACCAGTGGGACGGGCAGCGCGACGAGCAGCAGCCAGGGTACGGCGGCGGACCCGGCGGGCTCCGGCACCGCCTCCTACATTATCGGCGCCGGCGACCAGCTCGGCATTTCGGTCTATCGCGCGCCGGAGCTGAGCATGCCCGGCATCCCGGTGCGGCCCGACGGGCGCATCTCCATGCCGCTGATCCCCGACATCGTCGCAGCCGGCAAGACGCCGACCCAACTCGGCCGCGAGCTGGAGGAGCGGCTGAAGGAATACGTCCAGGACCCGATCGTCACCGTGATGGTCACCGGCTTCATCGGCCCGTTCGATCGCCAGGTCAAGGTGCTGGGCGAGGCCACCGAGCCCGCTGCCATTCCCTATCGCGACGGCATGACGGTGCTCGACGTGATGATCGCAACCCGCGGGCTGACGCGCTATGCCTCCGGCAACAGTGCCCTGATCGTGCGCCGTGCCGGCGATCAGCAGGAGACGATCCGCGTTCGCCTCAACGACCTGATCAAAAGCGGCGACATCTGCCAGAACGTGGCGATGCGGCCGGGTGACACGCTGATCATTCCGCAAAGCTGGTTCTGACGGGGGCATCGACGATGGACCAACTTCGCATCCTGATCCGCCGCCAGGCCTCGGCCGCTTGGCGCTTCCGCTGGGCCATGGTGGCGTGCACCTGGATCATCTGCGCCATCGGCTGGGTGGCGGTGACCATGATCCCCAACCGCTACGAGGCCAGCGCGCGGCTGTATGTCGATGCTGACGCGGTGCTGACGCCGCTGCTGCGCGGCATCGCGGTGGAAAACCAGGTCTCCGGCCAGGTCGACATGCTGCAGCGCACCCTGTTGAGCCGACCAAACCTGGAGAGGCTGATCTCGAACACCGACCTCGACCTGCAGATCTCCGGCTCGTCGGATCTGGAGGCGCTGGTGCAGTCGCTGGCCGGGCAGATCAAGGTCACCCCGCACACCCGCAACCTGTTCACGATTGGCTATCGCAACACCAGCCCCAAGCTGGCCTTCGACGTGGTGCAGACCATCCTGACCACCTTCATCGAAAGCAAGACCGGCGCCAACCGCTCGGAAATGCAGAACGCCACGCTGTTCATCGAGCAGCAGATCGCCGCCTATGAGCGCCAGCTGCGCGACGCCGAGCGGCGGCGCGCCGATTTCCGCACCAAATATATCGACCTGCTGCCGAACGACCTGAACGGCGTGACCCGGATGGAAACGGCGCAACAGATGGTGCGCGGCCTGCAGGGCAGCCTGCAGGACGAACAGGTGCGGCGCGACATGCTGCGCGCCGAGGTCGCCGCCGTGCCGCCGCTGCTGGTCACCGAAACCGACGCCCAGACCCCGGCCGGCGCCGCCGCCGCGCTACGCGCGCTTACAGGGCCGGCCAAGGCGAAGCTGGTTGAGGCGGAGACGGCGCTGGAGGAGCTGAAACAGCGCTACACCGACAGCCACCCCGACGTGGTGTTCGCCCGCAAGCGGCTGGAGACCCTGCGCAGCAATGCGCTGCGCGAGGCCGAACAGTCGGCGCGCGACGCCACTGCCGCCGCCACCGCCGACCCGGCGACCCCCGGCGCCACCGCCGGCGTACGCAGCCGCTCACAGCCCAACCCGGTATACGAGCAGCTCAAGGTCCGGCTGGTCGAGGCGGAGACCGGGCTGTCGTCGATGCAGCGCCAGTTGGCCGACGCCACCCGCGAGCGCAACCGACTGGAGGAAATCGCTCGCGGCGCGCCCGGCCTGCAGGCTGAGTTCATGAACCTCAACCGCGACTACGACGTGCTACGCAAAAACTACGAGGAGTTGCTGTCGCGACGCGAATCGATGCGCATCGCGGCGGCCGCCGAGGCTGATGCCGACAAGATCAAGATCCAGATCGTCGACCCGCCGCAGGTGCCGCAGAACGCGGTGGAGCCGAAGCGGGCACTGCTGACCTCGGGCGTGCTAGTGGCCGCCGTGGCGCTGGGCCTTGGCCTGGCGCTGCTGCTGGCGCAGTTCGACCAGTCGTTCCACACGCTGGACGAGTTGCGCGACCTCGGCCTGCCGGTGGCGGGCAGCATCTCGATGGTGGCGGTGACCTCGCCCGGCGCGCGGATCATCCCCATCGTCTCGTTCACCGTGGCGCTGGCGATGCTGCTGGGCGTCTATGGCGGGCTGCTTTTCCGCTTGGCCCGGTCGGGGGGAGCGTTGTAATCATGGCGCTCTTACCCGAACATCTGGCCGAGCGGCTGGCCGCGCGGTTGGGCGGCGTCGGCGGCCTCGGCATCGCCGCGGACGCGGCTGGCGAAACCCGCCGTGCCGGCCAGCAAGCCGCTGCGGAAGCCTTGCCGATGCCGCCGGCGGTTGAGGCGCAGGCACCGGCTGCCATCGTCGACGACCCCGGCACCGCCGAGCCTGGCCTGCACGACACGACGGACCTGCCGCCGCCCCCCGAACTGGCGCAGGCCACCGCGGCGCCGGATGCCGCCAGCGACGCCGGCGCGCTGGTGCTGGACCGCCCGATACCCGAGCGCCCGATGCAGGAACGCGGGGAGCGGCGCGACGGCCGCACGCGCGACGAGTTGGCACCCATCCCCGGCGTCAACCTCGACACCATGGTGCCGGTACCGCTCACGCTCGACCTGGTGTCGCTTGAGCGCTCCGGCCTGGTGGTGGGGCGCAAGGCGCGCACCCGCATTTCGGAGGAGTTCCGCGTCTCGGTCGGACAAATCCTGCGCGCGGTGCGTGGCAGCTACACCCCGGGGCGCGGCGCGGGTAACTTGGTGATGGTGACCAGCGCGCGGCCCGGCGAAGGCAAAAGCTTCACCGCGTTGAACCTTGCCGGCTCAATCGCCCAGCACACCCAGCGCGAGGTGCTGCTGGTCGATGTCGACGCCAAGCAGAACGCGCTGTCCGACCAACTCGGCATCGGCGACCGGCCCGGGCTGATCGACCTGGCGCTGACGCCCAGCCTGCGCATCGAGGATACGATCGTACGCACCGTCATCCCCAACCTAGCGTTTCTGCCGGTGGGGGTGCGCCGCGTCGACTCGCTGGAGGGCGGTGCCGAGGGCACCGTGGCCCGCCCGATCACCGCGCTGATTGAACGGCTGGGACGGCGCTATGCCAACCATATCGTCATTCTTGATGCTCCGCCCTGCCTGTCGACCTCCGACCCCAGCACCATCGCGCCCCTGGTGGGCCAGGTGGTGATGGTGGTGGAGGCGGAGCGAACCCAGCGGTCCGAGGTGCTGGCCGCACTCGATCTGATCAAGGCCTGCCCGACGATCACGTTGATGCTCAACAAGATCCGGGTGACCACGAGCTACACTTTCGGTGCGTATCATTATTTTGGTTCCTACTCCTGAGACTTCACATTAGGATTCGGGCTGAAATCTTTGGATGGCACGGATCGGCGCTGGCCGTGCCCCGTATCGCGAGTGAGTGAACCGCCATGTCGCACGGCCATGTCGATACCTGACGTCACGCGTGCCCGTAGGCAGCACGCGGCTGCGTGGTTGGGGTACCGTGTCGCGTGGGCGGTGGTGCTGGCGGCCGCTCCCGGCGGGCCGGCGCTGGCCCAGTTGCTGCCGCAAATGGGCGCGCCGGTGGCGCTGGGTGACCTGCGTCAGGCGTTCGAGCGCGCCTATGGCCCGCCGGTGGGGGTGCCCGCTGGGCGGAACTGGACGTTCACACCAGGCATCGACGTGGATATCCAGGCCACCGACAACGCGCGCGCCCTCGGCACGGCGCGGCGCGGCGGCGAGATGGTCACCACCGTCACCCCCAGCCTGCTGATCCAGGGCGAATCGCAGCGCCTCAGCGGCTCGCTGAACTATGCGCCGCAGTTCCGCACGTTCCTGCGCGACTCACGGCAGAACTCGGTTGGCCAGAACCTCAACGCCTCGGCCCGGGCGACCATCTTCGAGGATCTGCTGTTCCTGAACGCCTCGGCCTACGCCGCCGAGTATTCCCGCGCCGGCGGGCTGGGCCAATCCAGCAACGGAAGTCTGTCGCGCCAGGACCGGGTGCAGACCACCAGCTTCTCCGTCGGGCCACAGTTGCGCCATTCCTTCGGCGATTACGGCGTTGCCCAGCTCAGCCACACCTACGCGAACCAGAAAATCGTCGGTCCGGCGCTGCGCAGCAACTCCCCGTTCACCCAGCCAGTGGTGCCCGGCGCCACGGTGACCAACTCCACCGAGGCCTCGTTCACCAGTGGCCAGGAGTTCGGCCGCCTCAACTTCGGCGTGACGCTATCGCGCATCATGTACGACGGGCAGGGGGTGCTGAAGGGTGCCCACCGCTCCAGCGAGACGCTGGACCTCGGCTATGCCGTGACCCGCGAGGTGACGCTGTTGGGACAGGTGGGCCACCAGGACCTGAAATACGGCGGCACCCGAAGCATCCGAATAAACGGTGCGATCTGGAGCGTCGGCGCACGCTGGACCCCCGACCCCGATACGACCATGACGGTGCGCTACGGCTATCGCGACGGCGGTGCCTCGTTCAGCTTCGAGGGCAGCACCGCGCCGACCGCGCGCACCCGCATCTCCGCGAGTTATTCCGAGGCGATGGCCAACCAGGCCGAGGAACTGCAATACGCGCTCGGCCGCACCCAGCTCAGCACCAGCGGCATCACCATCGACCCGAGGACCGGCATGCCGGTGATCGTCGCCAACAATTTCGGTGGCGCCCAGGGCGGGTTGGCGCGGGTGCGGCGCGTCTCGGTCAGCGGCGTGCTGACCCAGGACATCGACACCTACAGCGTGTCCGTGAACCGCGACGAGCGCATCACATTGAGCGGCGACGCGCCCGGCGGCGCGCCAACCACGTCATACCTTACCGCCAGCCTGGCCTGGCAACGCGAACTAGGGCCGGGACTGCGCGGCAATGCGCTGTTCAACTATGGCACGCGCACCGCCGGCGGCTTCGGCAGCCAGCAAACGATGACAATGAGCACGGGCTTGAACTGGTCGCTGTCCGAGACCTTATCGACACGCGCATCCTATACCTACACGCGCGCCACCTCGAAGCCGGTCGGGTTCGGCTACGAGGCCAGCCTGATCAGCCTGGGGTTGCACAAGACATTCTGAACCGCCACGCCGACGACCGGCGGGGCATTTCCAGGCGAGGCCATGTACGAACGGTTCTACAATTTCACCGGCATGCCGTTCCAGCTGACGCCGGACAGCCGCTTCTTCTTCAGCAGCCGCGGCCATGGCCGTGCCATCGCCCACCTCATCTATGGCCTGTCGCAGGGCGAGGGCTTCATCATCGTGACCGGTGAGGTCGGCGCCGGCAAAACGACGCTGGTCGAGCGGCTGTGGTCCGAACTCGACCGCGAAACCTATACCCTGGCCCGCATCAACACGACCCAGGTCACCCACGACGACCTGTTCCGTCTCACCATGGCCGCCTTCGGCATCGAGACCGACGCCACTGACAAGGCAACCCTGATCCGCCTGTTCGCCGAGATGCTGGCCGAGCACCGCGCCGCCGGACGGCGCTGCCTGCTGGTGGTCGACGAGGTGCAGAACCTCACCCTGGCCGCGCTGGAGGAGCTGCGCATGCTCTCCAACATTACCGAAGACGGGCAGGCGTCATTGCAAACCATCCTGCTCGGCCAGCCGCAGTTCCGCCGCAAGCTGGCCAGCCCCGACCTCGACCAGCTGCGCCAGCGCGTGCTCGCCAGCTATCATCTCGGCCCGCTCGACGAGGCGGAAACCCGCGGCTACATCGAGCACCGCCTCACCGAGGTCGGCTGGGAGGGCGACCCGGCCTGGAGCGACGGCGCCTTTGCCGCGATCTTCCGCCACACCGGCGGCATGCCACGCCGCATCAACCGCCTGGCCGCCCGCGTGCTGCTGTATGCCGCGTTGGAGGAAACGCATGACATCGATGCGCGCATCGTCGATGCCACCGCCGACGAGCTGCACGCCGACCTCGAAGGCGGCGGCGAGGGCGTGGGCGAAACCGAGTTGGGCGCCGAGGTGATTCCGCTGCGCCCGGCTCTGGCGGCGGAGGCCGGCCGCTCCTATGCCGATTTGCTGCGCCGGGTGGAAGCGCTGGAAGAAACGGTGGCGCGGCGCGAGCGCGTCTTCCAGCGCCTGATGGACGCGTTAGGCGGCGTCAGCCAGCAGCGCAGCGGGTTGTCGTGACCCTCATCCGCAATGCCCCGGCGGTGTCAGCCGCCATACGAAATGCCATGACGGTGGATGTGGAAGATTACTTCCAGGTCGAAGCCTTCGCCCGCACCGTCGCACGCGATCAGTGGGAAACCTTCCCGCGCCGGGTCGAGGCCAATACAGACCGCATCCTCGACCTGTTCTCCCGCGCCGGCGTGCACGCCACGTTCTTCACCCTGGGCTGGATTGCCGAGCGCCACCCTGCCTTGGTGCGCCGCATTGTCGCCGCCGGCCATGAGCTTGCCAGCCACGGCCACGGCCATGCCCGTGTTACCACCCTCACGGCCGACGAATTTCGCCAGGATATCACCCGCGCCCGGCATCTGCTGGAAGACATCGGCGGCATGCCGATCGCCGGCTATCGCGCCCCCACCTTCTCGATCGGGCCGGCCACGCCCTGGGCCTACCCGATCCTGGCCGAAACCGGGCACCGCTACAGTTCCAGCGTCTACCCGGTGCACCACGACCTCTATGGCGCGCCCGATGCGCCGCGCTTCATCCACAAGGTCGCCGATGGCGCGCTGTGGGAGGTGCCGATGACCACCCTGCGCCTGCGTGGCCACAACCTGCCCTGCGCCGGCGGCGGCTATTTCCGCCTGCTGCCCTATGCCGTGTTCCGCCGCATGCTGGCCGCCTTCAACCGCGCCGAAGCAAACGGCGGCATGTTCTACACCCACCCGTGGGAGGTCGATCCCGGCCAGCCGCGCATTGCCGGCGCCTCCCGCCTGTCGCGTCTGCGCCACTACCTCAATCTCGGCCGTACCGCGCCGCGGCTCGAACTGCTGCTGCGCGATTTCGCCTGGGGACGCATGGATCAGGTGTTTCCCGAACTCGTCACCGCACCCCTGGCCCGCGCGTCCCTGGCCTCGGCCGCCTGACGCTCCGGCACAAGCGATGACCCTCGTCCTGCGCGCCCTCGCCGCTGCCCCCGGCCCAGACGAAGCCGCCCTGGAGGCCGCCTGGGACAGCTTCGTGCTCGCCCATCCCCAGGGCACCTTCTTCCACCGCGCCGCCTGGCGCCGGGTGATCGCCCGCGCCTTCGGCCACGCCACCCACTACGTGCTGGCCGAGCGCGACGGCGCGGTCGTCGGCGTGCTGCCTCTCGCCCGCGTGCGCACGATGCTGTTCGGCGATGCCCTCATCTCCGTGCCCTTCTGCGTGAACGGCGGGCCACTGGCCGCCGACGGGGAAGCCTTCGCCGCCCTGGTCGCCCATGCCGAAACCCTCATGCGCGATGCCGGCGTGCCGGTGCTGGAGTTCCGCTTCCTGCACCCCCCGCCCGAAGCTTGGCTCGACCCCGCCGCCTGGCCGGCCAAATCCGACCTCTACATGATCTTCCGCAAGCCGATCACCGCCGACCACGAGGCCAACCTCAAGGCGATCCCGCGCAAGCAGCGCGCCATGGTGCGCAAGGGCATCGGCCTCGGCCACACCTCCGAGATCGACCGCGACCCCGCCCGCCTGCACGCCATCTACGCCGAGAGCGTGCGCAACCTCGGCACCCCGGTGTTTTCCAAACGCTACTTCGACATCCTCATGCAAGAATTCGGCGACGCCGCCGATATCGTCACCATTCTCGACGGCACCACCGCCATCGCCTCAGTGATGAACTTCTATTTCCGCGACGAGGTGCTGCCATACTATGGCGGCGGCATCCGCGCCGCGCGCGACCGCTACGGCAACGATTTCATGTACTGGGAGGTGATGCGCCGCGCCGCCGCTCGCGGCTTTCGCCTGTTCGATTTCGGCCGGAGCAAAACCGGCACCGGCGCCTATGCCTTCAAGAAGAACTGGGGCTTCGAACCGGCGCCGCTGGCCTACCGCTTCCGCCTCGCCCCCGGCGCCGCGATCCCCGACATCAACCCGCTGAACCCGAAATACCGCCTGTTCATCGCCGCCTGGAAGCGCCTGCCGATTCCCGTGGCCAACCTGATCGGCCCCCATATCGTGCGCGGCCTGGGTTGATGTCTGGTGGCCTGCTTATCCCCTCCGCACGTCGTGAAAAACGACGCGCTCCGTGGGCAGGACACTAGCATGCGCGAGATGCTGTTCCTCGCCCACCGCTTCCCCTACCCGCCGGACAAGGGGGAAAAAATCCGCAGCTGGAACCTGATCCGCCATTTCGCCCAAACCTGGCGCGTCCATCTCGGCTGCCTCTCCGACAGCCCCGACGATGCCAAATACCTCCCCATAATCCGCGATATCTGCGGCGAGGTCGCCAGCTTCCCGATCACCCCCCGCCTGCAGAAGCTTCGCGCGCTGGCCCGCCTGCGCCCCGGCCGCCCGCTGATGGTCGACTATTACCGCCATCCCGGCCTGCAAGCCTGGGTCGCCCGCATGCTGCGCGAGCGGCCGATCGCGTTGGCCTTCGCCTACTCCACGCCGATGGCCGCCTATCTGCTGCACCCCGGCCGGCCGAAGCTGGTACTCGATATGGTCGATGTCGATTCCGAAAAATTTGCCGCTTACGCCGCCGAGGCGCGCTGGCCGATGCGCCACGTCTGGGCGCGCGAGGCCGGCACCCTGCTGGCCTATGAAACCCAGGCCGCGCTACAGGCCGACCTCGCCTTGCTGGTCAGCGACGCCGAATGCGCCCGCTTCACCGCCCTCGCCCCGGCCACGCGCGGGCGAGTCGTCGCGGTGCAGAACGGCGTCGACCTCGCCTATTTCCACCCCGCCCTTGGCTTCGCGAACCCCTACCCAGATGTGGCGCCGCGCGTCGTCTTCACCGGCCACATGGACTATCCGCCCAATGCCGAGGCGGCGAACTGGTTCGCCACCGAGGTGTTGCCGCTGCTGCGCGCGCGCGACCCCGCCTGGTGCTTCGCCATCGTCGGCGCCAACCCCACGCACGCAATCCAGGCCCTGACCGCCCAGCCCGGCATCCAGGTTACCGGCCGCGTGCCCGACATCCGCCCCTGGGTCGCCCACGCCACCGTCGTCGCCGCCCCCCTGCGCATCGCCCGCGGCATCCAGAACAAAGTGTTGGAGGCAATGGCGATGGGCCGCCCCGTGGTCGCATCGCCCCAGGCCTTCGAGGGTGTCGCCGCCACCCCCGATCGCGACCTGCTGGTGGCCGAAGGGGCACCGGCCATGGCGGCCGCCATCGCCGCGGTGCGCAACGGGCTGCACCCCGGCCTGCCGGCCGCCGCACGCGCGGCCATGGAACGCGGCTACGCCTGGGCGGCAACACTGCGCCGGCTCGACGATCTGCTGGACAGCCGGCTGGCGCTGCGAGACAACCCGGCGGCCGCCCCGCGCGGCCAGGAGACCACCGCATGAGCGCTCGCTCGCTGCCCGCCGACCTGTCGCCCGATTTCAGCCGCATCGCCCTGGGTGCGCTGCCGGCACTCGCGGTCGGCATCGTAGTGCTCGGCCTGCTCTTCCGCGTCGAGGCGCTCGCCGCCTATCAGGTGTGGAACGACTCCACCGCCTATTCGCACTGCTTCTTCGTGCTGCCAATCGCGCTCTACCTAGCGTGGGATCGGCGGCAGAACCTGCATGGCCTGCACGTCGCCCCGCTGCCCTGGCTCGGCCTGCTCGCCATCCCCGGCGTCATCGCCTGGATGGCGGCCGAGCGGATGGGCATCATGGAAGGCCGCCAGCTCGTCGCCATGAGCTTCGTGCAGCTGCTCTTCCTCGCCGTGCTCGGCTGGCGCGTCTGGTGGGCCATGTCGGCCCCGCTGCTGTATCTTTATTTCATGGTGCCGTTCGGCGCCTTCCTCACCCCGGTGCTGCAGAAGATCACGCTGGAATTCAGCCTGGTCGGCCTGACCGTGCTGGGCATCCCGTTCTACGCCGACGAGTTCCTGATCGACACCTCCTCCGGCCGCTATTTGGTGGCCGAGGCCTGTGCCGGGCTGCGTTTCCTCATCGCAGCGGTGGCATTCGGCGTGCTGTATTCCTTTCTGATCTACCGCAGCGTGCACAAGCGCGTGCTGTTCATGCTCGCCTCCATCGCCATCCCGATCATCGCCAACGGCTTCCGCGCGCTGGGTATCATCCTGCTCGGCGAGGCACTCGGCAGCGCCGAGGCGGCGGCCGCCGACCATGTGCTGTACGGCTGGGTGTTCTTCTCCATCGTCATCCTGCTGCTGATCATCGCCGGCATGCCGTTCCGCGAAGACCAGGCCGACCGCCCCAACGCCACCCCATCCAGCGCCACCCCACCCGCCGATGCCCCGCCCGCCGCGACCACCCCCGGCGGCACAAGCTGGGCCATCCAGCTGCGCGCGGGCCTCGCCTGCCTGCTGGTGGCCGGCTTCGCCGCCAGCGCCGCCGCCACCTCGAACTGGCTCGACGCCCGCGCCGCGCCGGTCGCCTCCACCGCGCCGCTGGCGCTGAACAACGCCATCGGCTGCAACGCCACCGGCCCCGCGACGATACAGCCGCCGGGCAGCCCGGGCGCGCGCCACCCCCAGGGCAGCCGCAGCGTGCAGACCTTCGACTGCGGACAGGTGCAACTGGTGATCACCACCCAGACCTTCTCCACCCGCGCCAACCCCGCCGCGATCGGTCAGGCGCGTCGCGAACTGACCCGCGAGGATGCGTCCGACGAAATGGAGTTTGGCACGCTCGCCGTCCCCGGCGGCGACCCGGCAAGCTGGCGCCTGACCATCGGCACCAACCCGGCGGTGGTCACCGCCACCACCACTTGGCTCGACGGCGCCCCCAGCCGCGGCGGTCTGGCCGAACGCATCCATCAGGCCCGCAGCAGCATCGAAGGGGTGCCGTTCGCCCCGGTGCTGGTCGCCGTGTCGATGGACCTGCCCCGCAACGCGCTGAACTCGGCCACCCGCGAACGGGTGCAACAACTGCTGCGCCTGTTCCTGGCCGGTCAGCCCACTCTCGGCGCCCAGGTCACCGCCATGGCCCGAACGGCCGCCGGCAAGTAACCTCGTCAGGCAAGGCCAGGGCTTTGCCCTGGACCCACCAGGGGCCAAACCCCTGGACCTTAAATATCTGATAATAAATGGGTGTCCACCGGCCACCGGCCTTTGGTGGGTCCAGGGCAAAGCCAGCTGGGTCCGCTTCAAGCTGGTCTACGACGCCATCCTGATCGCCGCGGTGCTGCTGTATCTCGCTCTCTACCAGCTCATCGGCGCCCGCTTTGCCGCCGCCACCCT
>JBBQOT010000023.1:0-12841 GCA_038331165.1 Acetobacterales bacterium | reverse complement strand
GGTCGATAACCGCCTGCAGGGCGGCCGCCGCCGCCGCCGAGGGGGCCATGCCGTCCGGCGCCAGCCCGGCGGCGATGTCGCGGAAGGCCATGCGCTGGGCCGCGGCCTCCTGCTGGTCGGTCAAAAGGCGCGTCAGTGCAGCGCCCAATAGCGGCGGCGTGCAGCGGTCCTGGAGCAGCTCGAGCACCACCTCGCGCCCCGCCAGCAGATTCACCAGCGAAGCGTATTTCACCTTAATAAGGCGCCTGGCGATCATCGCACTGACCGGGTTCACCCGATAGGCGACCACCATCGGCACCCCGGCCAGGGCAAGTTCCAAGGTCGAGGTGCCCGACTTGACCAGGGCCGCGGCGGCGGCGGCGAAGGCGTCATGCTTCTCGGTTATCCCCTCAACCAGAATCGGCCGGACGGGCCATGTCGCGGTGGCCGCGCGCACCGCCACGGCCACCGAATGCGCCACTGGCACCACTGGGACCAACCCAGGGACGCGGGTGGCAATGCGTTGCAGCGCCTCACCGAAAATCGGCAGAAGGCGTGAAACTTCGCTGCGCCGGCTGCCGGGCATGACGATCAGTGCGCGCTGATCGGGTGCCAGCTCGTGCGTGGCGCGGAAGCGCGCGGCGTCGCCCCGGTCCAGCCCCGCCTCCAGCACCGGGTGGCCGACGAAGCGTGCGGTGAGCCCATGCTTGGCGAAGAACGCCGGCTCGAACGGCAACAGGCACAACAGCGACTCCCACAACCCAGGGAAGTGCTTCACCCGCCCCTCGCGCCAGGCCCAGACCTGCGGCGCGACATAATGCGCCCGCGGGATGCCGTGGCCGGCGAGCCCGCGCAGCACGCGTAGGGTGAAGCCGGGGCTGTCGATGGTCACCAGCACGGCCGGGCGCCTGGCGAGGATATCGGCGATGGTCTGGCGCAGCCGCGCGCGCAACTGCACGATCCGCGGCAGCACTTCCAGCAGCCCCATCACCGCCAGTTCGCGCTGCGGGAACAGCGGCGCCAGGCCCTCGGCTTCCATGCGCGGCCCGCCGATGCCGGCGAATGCCAGGCCCGGCCGGGCCGCATTCAGCGCCGCCATCAGCCGCGCCCCCAGCACGTCGCCGCTTTCCTCGCCGGCGATGATGTAGACCAGCGTCATGCGAACATGGCCGGCGCGCAGGCGGGCGGCGGCGCCGGCCAACTCAGGTGGTTGCGCACCGCGCCGCCGCGCCGGACGGCGTCGAGCGATACCGGGTCGAGATCGCAGACGATAAGCTCCGCCGCGTCCATCTCTCCCTCGGCGAGAATGCCGCTGGCGGAGAACCCGCGATCGACCGGGCCATAGACCCCGGCCTGGCCGATATTGGCATCCAGTGCGGCACTCCACGGCGCCGCCCCCACGGTGGGGGCAACGGCGACAAAGCACTGGTTCTCCATCGCCCGTGCCCGCGCGGCGATGCGCACGCGGCTGAAACTGTGCGCCGTGTCGGTGCAGGCCGGCACCAGGATCAGCCAGGCGCCGGCCTCGACCTGCGCGCGCACCAGGGCAGGGAACTCGGCGTCGAAGCAGATGGCGATGCCGATGCGGCCGAAATCGGTGTCGAACACGCAGGGCGGCGCGCCCGGCAAGATACCCCATTCCTCCGCCTCGAAGCGCGTCATCACGTGCTTGTCCTGGAAGGCAATGCTGCCGTCCGGCGCCACCAGCGGCGCCCGATTGACGATGCGGTCGCCAACCGCGAAGGGCAGGGTGCCCGGCAGCAGCCATAGCTTGTGCCGGCGGGCGACACTGCGCATCGCCGCCAGTGCAGCCGCCCCCGCGGCGACGCCACGTGCCAGTTCGCCGGCGAGGTCCGGCGCCTCGCCCAACGCCAGCTCCAGTGCCGCGTATTCCGGCATCAGCAGCATGTTGGCCCCGGCCCAGGCTGCCTGCGCCACCTCGCGGTCCAGCCGCTTCGCCCAGCGGTCGAAGCCGCCGCGCCCGATGCGCCAGGGCAGCACGCCGAGCTTCATGGCCGGATCCGCCGGCGCCAGAAATCGAGCGTGTTGGCCACCTCGCCAGGGCTGTCGACCTGCTTCCAGCGCATGGTGCAGGCGAGTCCGGGCACCTGCTGGTAGCCACGATGGCGCCAGAAATCATGCAGCGTGGCCGCCCCCGCCGGCTTCAACGGATGATCGTCGGCCCGGCGTACCGCGCAGAAGGTGGCGAAGCCGCAGGCCGACACAGAAATCGCATGCGCCTCACGCGCGGCGAAGAAGGCAACGCCCGCGCCGCGACCGCGATAGCCGGGCAACAGCACGGACTCGCCGAAATAGAAATGGTCGGCCACATCCCAGCCGCGCGCGCGAAACTGGGCCGCGATTTCCGCGTCGGCGTCCTCCAGCGGCAGGCAGGTGGCGCAGCCGACCGGCGCCGCGCCGTCGAAGGCCACCACCAGGCCGGCGCGCGCGCTGCGGGTGAACGGGGCGAGGTATTCCGCCTCCTCCGCCGCATCACCGTCGTATAGATACGGCCAGTCGCGGAACACCGCCATGCGCAACCGCGCCAGGGCCGGCAGCAGTGGCGCCACGCGGTCGGCCGGAAGCGTTTCGATGCGTAGTGGCGGGGGGCTGATCATGGCCGGTGCATAGGCTGCCCGGCCGCGCGGATGCAATGCCGGATGATCAGCCGGTGGTGCCCAAGCGGGCGTCGCGCGCCAGTTCCAGCACCGCGATCAGTTCGCCCTCGCTCACGCCGTCGCTGTCCATTACCGCGCGGGTCAGCGGGTCTGCCAACAGGGCTGCAAAGTCCATGCGGCAGCTATGGTCGGGGCACATCGTCGTCTCCTCGCCTCTCGCCCGGCGGTGCGGCTTCCGGGAAGCAAGCCGCGCCATCAGAATGGGAAGAGCGTGCCGGTGAAGAAAGGTCACAATGTGGCAGGTCGGCGAAAATCGGATGACAATTCAGTCATTTCCACCGCCCTGCCAGCGCTGTGCGTCACTTTATCGGCGAGTAGCTCGTCGGCAGCAGCAGCAACGAGGTCATCTCGGCGTTCCAGCCATCCATCGGCTTGAGGCAGTCGAGCCATTCCTGGTCGCGGAACAGGGCGGCGCGCTGTTCCTTGCGTGCCTCGAAGCTCTCATAGTTCCACATATGCAGCAATTCGTTCGGCTGCGGTGCCTCGCCCGTCCACAGGCCGATGTTACGCGAGTACTTCTCCCGCACCGGCATGATCTTGGAATAGATCTCGCCCATCGGCCCGGTCTTGCCGGTGTTCTGGCGATAGATGCGCAGCTCGTAGATGCCGCCCTCCTTGGCCGGTGCGCCGAGCGGCTTGAGCGGCTTGATGAAGCGGATATCCTGGCGCTCAATCAGCGGGCGGATCACCGGCACATACTCCCCGGTCCAGCGCGCATTCTTGGCCAATTCACCGCGCAATCGGGCGCGCTCCTCCATGCTGGCATAGCTCCACAGATGCCACACCTGGTTCAGCGGGCCGAACTCGGTGGTCCAATAGCCGTGGTTGGTGCCGTAGTCGTTGCCCCGCACCGGGCGACCAATGTCGGCGGCAACCTTAAGATAGGCGGGCAACTTGCCCGGAAAGAAGGTGTAGGTGCGCAGTTCGTGGATCATCCCTGGTCCTCCCGTTTCATCGCAACACTGTCGATGGGCCGCCCCCATGTGGCAAGCCCGCGTGGCAAGCCCGTATCCTATCCGTCGGTTGCCGCCGCTTCTCAGTCATCGATGGCCTGATACACCAGGGCCCGGAACGCGCCCCTGGTGACGCGCGACTGCAGCGGCGCCTGGATCATCATCACCGGCACCAGCCGCTCCACCGGGTCCACCCAGAACTGCGTGCCGGCATAGCCGCCCCAATTGTAGTCGCCGATGCTGCCCGCCAGGCTGGCCTGCCCCGCGGCCGTGCGCACCGCCACAGTCAGGCCAAAGCCGTAGCCAGGGCCAGGCAGATATCCCGGACCCCGGCCGATCTCGGCCGTCATGTGGTCGGCCGTCATCACCTCCACCGTCTTGCGCGACAGCAGGTGCACGCCGTCCAACGTGCCGCCATTCGCCAGCATCAGGGCAAAGCGCATGTAGTCCGCCGCCGTCGACAGCAGCCCCTCGCCGCCGCCCAGGAACAGTCGCTGCTTGCTCACATCGGTCAGCCGCGCGGTCTGGCCGGTCACCGGATCAGGCCCCGGCTCGGCCATGCGGTAGCACTTGCCCGGCGGCAGGTTGAACGACGTGTCCTTCATGCCCAGCGGGCCGAAGATATGCTGCTGCATGAAGGCGTCGCCGCGCTGGCCGCTGACGGCCTCCACCACGGCCAGCAGCACATCGGTCGACCGGCCGTACTGCCATTGCGTGCCGGGCTGGTGCAGCAGCGGCAGCTTGGCCATCTCCTCGGCCACCTGCATATCGGTCAGGCGGAACATGTTGGCCGGGTCGTTCAGTCCAGCGGCCGCCATCATCTTGTCCACCGGCGTGTTGCCGAATACGCCATAGGTCATGCCCGAGGTATGGCGCAGCAGGTCCTGGATGGTGATCTCGCGCGCCGCCGGAACCAGCGTGATCTGGCGCTGGGTTTCGCCGGGCGCGGGCGGGCTCTCCACCAGCACCTTGGGCTTGGCAAAGGCCGGCAGGAAGCGCGACACCGGGTCGCCCAGCCGCAGCTTGCCTTCCTCCATCAGCATCAGCACGGCCACCGCGGTAACCGGCTTGGTCATGGAATAGATGCGGAAGATGCTGTCCTTGGCCATCGGCGCGCCCGCGGCCGGGTCGCGCAGCCCGAACGCCTCATGGTAGACGATCTTGCCGTCACGGGCGAGCATCACCACCGCGCCAGGCAGGCGCTTGGCCTCGACCTCGGCGCGGAAAAAACTGCCGATCCGGTCCAGCCGTGCCATGCCCAGATCGGCCGGGACCGCACTCGGCAATTCGGCGGCCGGCGCCGCGCTGGCGAGCAGGCAGCCAAATGCAGCGGCAGCAATGCGGCGCAGAATTGCCATGGTGCGTCCTCCCGTTCCGTCAGCTGGCCAGATAGTCGGCGAAATAATCGTCCACCGTCACCCGGCGCGATGTCAGCCCCAAGCGGTGCGCCTCGGCGCAGAACATGTCGATCTGGCCGCGGTTCGCCTCCAATCCATAGGCGTGGAAATCGTCGCCCATCAGCAGCCGGGTGTTCTCCAACTCCGCCTCCTCCCACGGCGTGGAATAGGGGAAGCCGCGCTGGATGGCGGCGAACTCGTCCTGGGCCGCGGTGAAGGCATCGGTCAGCGCGCCGGCGATCCATTTATTCGCCTCCCACACCGCGCGGTGCAGCACGATCAGATGCTGCGGCGGAAAGGCGCCGGTGGCCTTCACATAGGCCTGTTCCACCGCGCGGAAATCCGGGAACAACCGGGCGATCGGGCCGTTCACCGGATGATACAGCTTCGGCCGCGGCGGGCTGTAGATGGCATCGAGATCGCCGGCCAGCAGCATCTCCGACAGCGACCGCGCGCCGGCATTCGCCACCCCGTCGGGCAAGGCAGCCGCCGCGCCGCTGCCCCAGGCGGCATCCGGGTTGCCAATGGTCCAGCGCACCCCGGCCGGATCAACGCCGATGAAGCGCAGGAAATGGCGATACCACACCGACCCGCTGGCCCCCCAGGCATACATGCCGATGCGCGCGCCGATGAGGTCGGCGGCCGTGCGGATGCGTCCGCCGGCGGCCACATACAGGTCGCGCCCCACCAGGTTGCGCAGCGGAAACACCGGCAGCCCAACCAGGCTGCGGTCGCCGCGGTCGATGCGGTAAAGGTACTGCCCCATCGAATATTCGCCGCCCTGCACATCGGCATCAGCCACCGCGCGGCGCAGCATCTCCGCCCGGTCCGGCCAACTGCCGTGGCGGCCAAGGATCATGCGCAGGTCGATGCCGGCGGGCTTCACCGCCCCGGTGGCCAGCAACAGAACGCGGGGATAGTCGGCACAGGTCAGGGTGATCTTCAGGTCGGTCATGGCGCGCCTCGATACGGAAGGCCCCAGCCTGCCACGCACGGCCGCGTTGGCGAAGCAGCGATTCCGGCCTAGGCTGCGACCATCAACGGAGTGCACCGCCATGCCCGACGATCTCGCCGTCCAATCGCTCGATCTCGCCAAGATATCCGACGACCTGATGCGCCTGTTGCGGCTGCGCAACGCGCCGTTCGGTATGAAAATGTTCGAGGACCGCGCCGAAATGGAGGCGATCCCGCGCATCCGCCGCCCCGGCAACGTCCACACGCTGGACCAGGTGGTGGCCCAGGCCGCCCGGCTCGGTTGGACCGTGGGCATCACCGGCGACAACCTGGTCGGCGCCCAGTGCCGCGCCGTCGTCGGCCTCAGCATGGCCAAGGACGACACCTGGAAATCCGGCAAGAGCATGGTCGGCGTGTGGTACTCCACCCCTGACGACGCCGCCGCTCACCAGGCCAGCATGGCCTGCGTGCCCGACGGCAAATACGACGCGCTGGCCGTCTCGCCACTGTCGTCCGGCCGCCTCAACCCGCCCGACATCGCGCTGTTCTATGCCACGCCCGGGGCGATGATGTATTTCATCAACGGCCTGCAATGGGCCGGCTACAAGAACTTCGAATGGGGCGTGGTCGGCGAAAGCTCATGCGCCGATAGCTGGGGCAGGGCGCTATCCACCCGCACCCCGTCGCTGTCGATCCCGTGCTTCGCCGAGCGGCGCTACGGCGGCGTGCTCGACGACGAAATGCTGATGGCCCTGCCGCCCAGCTACATCCCCAAGGCGGTGGCCGGCATGGAAGCCCTGGCCAAGAACGGCCTGCGCTACCCGTTCCCGCAATACGGCATCCAGATGGATGTGCGCGAAGGCATGGGCCGCAGCTACCCCGACCGTAACAAGAAGTAGGGCGGCGGGGGGTGAGAGGAGGAAGAAAGAATGTTCTTTTTTGAAAAAAAGAACCAAAAAACTTTCATCCATTAGCTCCCGGCGCGCGGAACCTCATCTTCCTTATCGGATAAAAGTCTTTTTGCTTCTTTTTCTTCAGAAAAAGAAGAATTTTACTTCCTGAAGGAGACCGATCATGCAAATCGGCGCCGCGATGTTCTTTACCGACTACTCCATGGCCCCGGGCGCGCTTGCCCGTGCCTTGGAGGAGCGCGGCTTCGATTCCGTCTGGGCGCCGGAGCACTCGCACATTCCGGTCGCGCGCGTCTCGGCCTTCCCCTCCGGCGGCGAACTGCCCAAGAAATACTACGACGCCATGGACCCGTTCGTGGCGCTCACCGCCGCCGCCGCCGCAACCACCACGTTGCAAATCGGCACCGGCGTCTGCTTGGTGATGCAGCGCGACCCGATCCAGACCGCCAAGCTGGTCGCCTCGATCGACCAGGTCAGCCAGGGTCGCTTTCTGTTCGGTGTCGGCAATGGCTGGAACGCCGACGAGATGGCCAACCACGGCACCGACTTCAAGGCCCGCCACAAGATCGCCCGCGAACGCATCGAGGCGATGCGCGCCATCTGGACTCAGGACAAGGCCGAGTACCACGGCGCGTTCGTCAATTTCGACCCGATGATGGCCTGGCCGAAGCCGGTGCAGAAGCCCAACCCGCCCATCCTGGTGGGCGGCGCCTTCCCCTATGGCGCACGCCGCGCGCTGCGCTACGGTGACGGCTGGATGCCACACCGCGCCCGCCCCAACTACCCCAATGTGGCCGACCTGATCCCGCAATATCGCGATCTCGTCGCCCAGTCCGACCGTGACCCCGCCAGCGTGCCGATCACCATCTGGGGTGCCAAGGAGGACGTGGCGATGCTGGAACGCGACCGCAGCCTGGGCGTGGTGCGCGTCATCGTAAGCCTCGACAGCGCCCGCGCCGACGTCATCCTGCCTGAAATCGACCGCTGGGCCGGGATCATCCGCCGACTGGGGTAACCCCCCATAGGCACGAAGATAAGGGAGGCTGGGCTCTGCCCAGACCCGCCAGGGGCCAAGCCCCTGGACCTCATCTTATTGAAACAAAATGGGTTTCCAAAGGCCCTCGGCCTTTGGCGGGTCGAGGGCAGAGCCCTCGTCTTCCTTATGTCCGCGCCCATGGGGTAACCCCATGGCCCGCTACCCGATCGGCGGATGCTTCGCCACCCCGGCCTCGCTGATATCGCACCCCCACCCCGGCAGGTCGGAAACCACGTAGTCGCCGTTCTCGAAGACCGGCGGCGTCACCACCAGTTCGTCGCGCCACGGCGCGCTGTCGATGTCGATCTCCATTACCGCGAAGTTCGGGATGGTGGCACTGAAATGCGCCCCGATCGCCGAGGACAGATGGCCGTAATAGTTATGCGGCGCGCAATTCACCTCATAGGCGTCAGCCATCGACGCGATCTTCAGCGATTCGAAGAACCCGTTCCAGATCACATCCACGATCGCTACATCCACCGAGTAGGCATCCAGGAACGGCCGGAAGCCGCGCCGGTGGATCACCGATTCCAGCGAGGCGATCGGGCAACGCGCGCGGCTGCGGATCAGCGCCAGCCCATCGGGGTCCCAGGTGTCCAGCTCCAGCCAGGCAAGGTCGAACGGCTCCACCGCCTCGGCGATCTTGAGATATCCGGCGGTCTTGAAGTTGTAGTTGGTATCAAGGTGCAGCCCCATCTCCGGCCCCGCGCCCTCGCGAAACGCCGCCAGCGTGCGCCGCACCGCGTCGAGCACCTCGCGCGGTGCATTCAACTCCGGGTGCCCCTCGGTGCGCCCGAACCCCGCGCCATAGACGCTCGGCGTGTCGCAATCCAGCCGCAGGATGTTGGTCTTCAGCGCCTTGAAACCCAGCCGCTTCACCTCCTCGCCCAGCCGCGCCACCTGGTCATAGGTGCGTAGCTGCGGCACACCCATCACCTCGTGGCTGCGCACGCGATAGGTGCCGCAATGCGAGAAATACACCGGCAGCCGGTCGCGCACCTTCCCGCCCAACAGGTTGTAAACCGGCACCCCCAGCGCCTTGCCCTTGATGTCCAGCAGCGCATTCTCAATCGCCGCCATCGCCCGCTGGTTCACCCCGCCAGGCGCCTGGATGGTGCGCGAAGCCAGATGCGACATGATGTACTGGATGCGGTGCGGGTCCTGCCCGATCACCAGGTCGGACAGCCCCTTGATGATATGGGTCAGCCCCCGGCTGCCATCGGCCTCGGTGTATTCCGACCAGCCGACGATCCCGTCGGTGGTTTCCATCCGCAGGAACGAGAAATTCCGCCACCCGGCACTGGCATGCAGGTCGTCGATGCGCTTGATTTTCATCGTTGCCTCCTTCCCTGGGGCGACGCCCCTACAGAACTGCCTCGGCCACCACCCGCAGCGCCTCGCGATTGGCGCCGGTCAGGATCATCGTCCCCACCTTGTGGTCGCGCGCCGCCTCCTGCCACGCCGCCAGGCGATCCTTGATGCGCTCGGGCGGGCCGATCAGCGCCAGCTCGTCCACCATGGCATCGGGCACCAGTGCCGCAGCCGCGTCTTTCTTGCCGTCCAGGTACAGATCCTGGATTTTCACCGCCGCCTCCTCATAGCCCAGGCGCCTAGCGTAGTCGTTGTAGTAGTTCTTGCCCCGCGCGCCCATGCCACCGATGTACAGTGCCAGTTCCGGCTTGCAGGAATCGCGCAGCGCCTGCACGTCGTTGCCCACCCGCACCTTCACATGCGGCGCCACGTCGTAGTTCTCCAGGCTCACCGCTCGCCCGGCCTTGGCCATGCCATCCAGCACCGTCTTGCACATCAGGTCGGCCTTTTCCGGCGACATGAAGATCGGGATGTTGCCATCCGCCACCTCGCCCGACACCCGCAGCCCGCCGGGCGTGATCGAGGCGGTGTAGAACTTCATGTCGGGATTGCCATGCGTCATGCTGCGCAGCGGCTTGGCCAGGCCGCTCGCGCCCGGCCCCTTATACGGAATCTGATAGTATTCCCCGTCGAAGGTCAGTGGCTTCTCCCGCGCCAAAATTTGGCGGATAATCGCCACGTATTCCCGCGTTCGGTCCACCGGCTTGCCGAACGGCATGCCGTGCCAGCCCTCGATCACCTGCGGCCCACTCGGCCCCACCCCGCACAGGAATCGGTTGTCCGACAGCGCCTGCAATGTCATCGCTGTCATCGCAGCACACGTCGGCGTGCGCGCCGACATCTGCATGATCCCAGTGCCCGCCTTGATCTTCGTCGTGCGCGCCAGCACCCAGGCGGCCGGCGTAACGGCATCGGCGCCATACGCCTCGCCGGTCCACACGCTGTCATAACCGAGGCGCTCGGCCTCCAGCACCAGTTCGATATCCAGCCGCGGGCTGGGCCCACCAACCGCAAGCGTCATGCCGAGCTTCATGGGGAGTCTCCTTCCTTCAAACCTTGGCCAGCACTTCGGCGCGGAAGCGCTGCATGTTCGCCAGCACCTCCCCCGCGGTGGTGCCGGCGAAACCGAAATCGATGCTGGCCACGCCGGCATCGCGCAGCGCGCGGATATCCGCCACAACCACTGCATCGTCGCCGTTGAACAGCTTCGGATGCCCGTCGCTCGCCTGCGCCGCCGCGGCCGGGATCGCCGACACGCGATAGATCACGCTCAGCGCCTTGGGGTCGCGCCCCACCTGGTCCGCCGCCTTGTGCAGCCGCGCGATTCCCCCCTTCAGCCGCGCCAGGCTATCCAGCGGAAACGCCGGGTTGCTGCCGATCGGGTACCACCCATCCGCCAGCCGCGCCGTGCGCCGCAACGCCGGCCCGCTTTCGCCGCCCACCCAGATCGGAATCCCCGCCGGCTTCGGCTCAAACAGGATCTTGTCGAAGCGGGTGTATTTGCCGGCAAAGCGCGGCTCCGCCTGGGTCCACAACTCGCGGAATACCTGCAAATACTCGTCCGTCACCGCGCCGCGCTCGGCAAATGGCGGCACGCCCAAGGCGACGAACTCCTCCTCCATCCAGCCAGCACCGATGCCCAGCGTCAGCCGCCCGCCCGACAGCACGTCGATGGTGGCCAGGATTTTCGCCGTCAACACCGCCGGCCGGTGCGGCACCACCATCACCGAGGTCACCAACCGCAGCTTGCTCGTCTTGCCGGCCACCCACGCCACCTCGGTCAGCTGCTCATGCCGACCCGCCCGCGCGCCGGCGGGAAACTCGCCGGTGGCCGAATACGGATAGGTGCTCTCGATCTCGGTCGGAATCACCACGTGGTCGCTGAACGTGGCATAGTCGAAGCCCATCGCCTCGCCGCCCACGCACATCTCCGCCAGCGGCCCGGCGGCCGAAAGCGGCCCGGCTGTTGGTGCGTTGAATCCGAATTGCATGGCACGTCCCCCTTTTGCCCCCGATTGCATCGGTGGTAGCGAAGCGACACGATGCGACGCAACCGGCGGCACGGCAAGCGGTCCCACACCATGTGGCGGGGCTTGTGCAGGCGCCACCGTATGCTGGCCTGTTACGCCGCAATAGACGAAGCTGCCCTTGGGGGGGGATGATCGCATGGACGCATTGGTCACGACGGATACGCTCGCCAGCCGGCTGGAAGCGGTGCCGCTGCCCGCAATGATGGCCGAGGCCGCGGCACTGCGCGACCAGGCCCACGGCCGCCTCGTCTCCTACTCGCGAAAAGTCTTCATCCCGCTCACCAAGCTGTGCCGCGACGTGTGCCACTATTGCACCTTCGCCGAGCGCCCGCGCAAAGGCCACGCCGCCTACCTCTCGCCCGACGAGGTGCTGGCCATCGCCCGCGCCGGTGCCGCTGCCGGCTGCACCGAGGCGCTGTTCACCCTGGGCGACAAGCCCGAGCTGCGCTACGCCGCCGCCCGCGAAGCGTTGGCCGAACTCGGCTACGCCACCACCAACGAATACCTCACCGCCATGTGCGCGCTGGTGCTCAAGCAGACCGGCCTGCTGCCGCACGCCAACCCCGGTGTGATGACGCGCGCGGAAATCGCGGCGCTGCGTAAAGTCACCGCCAGCCAGGGCATCATGCTGGAATCCGCCACCGCCCGCCTGTGCGAACCCGGCCAGGTGCATTACGGCTCGCCCGACAAGCACCCTGCCGTCCGCCTGGAAACCATCCGCCTCGCCGGGGAGGAAAAAGTCCCCTTCACCACCGGCATCCTGATCGGCATTGGCGAGACCCGAGCCGAGCGCATCGATTCGCTGGTCGCCATCGCCGAGTTGCACCAGCAATATGGCCACATCCAGGAAGTCATCATCCAGAACTTCCGCGCCAAGCCCAAGACCAAGCGCGAAACTGCCCCCGAACCGGACCTCGAAGACCTGCTCTGGACCATCGCCGCCGCCCGCCTGATCCTGGGTGCGGACATGAACATCCAGGCCCCGCCCAACCTCTCTCCCGGCACGTATCAGAAGCTGGTCGCCGCTGGGCTGAACGACTGGGGCGGCGTCTCCCCGGTCACGCCCGACCACGTGAACCCCGAAGCCCCCTGGCCGCATCTGGACGATCTCGCCCGTCGCACCGCCGAGGCCGGCAAAACCCTGGTCGGCCGCCTGCCGGTCTACCCCGCCTACGCCCGCGCCCCCGCCGAGTGGCTGTCCCCGGAAGTTGCCGCCCAGACCCGCCGCATGGCCGATGCCGAAGGCTTTGCCTGCGACGATAACTGGGCCCCCGGCACCACCACCCTGCCGAAATCCCCCGACATCCTGCTGCCCACCGCCGACCCGGCCCTCGCCCGTGCGGTGGAAAAAGCCGCCGGCGGCACCCGGCTCAACCCGCCCGAAATCATCCGCCTGTTCGCCGCCCGCGACGCCGACTACCGCCACGTCACCCACGCGGCCGACGCCCTGCGCCAGTCCGTCTCCGGCGAGATCATCCGCTACGTGGTGAACCGCAACATCAACTACACCAACATGTGCACCTATCGCTGCA
>JBBQOT010000022.1:0-12931 GCA_038331165.1 Acetobacterales bacterium | reverse complement strand
GACCGCGGCGAGGTCGGCGGCCAGCAGAGTGGCGCGCGCCAGGGCCGCATGATCGGTTGCGGCATGTCCTTCGATCGGGCCGGGCGCGAACAGCCGGCCGATCCCGGGATCGTCGATGATGTCGCGCACACCGGAATGGTCACACGCCACCACCGGCGTGCCGCAGGCCAGCGCCTCCACCAGAACCATGCCCTGCGCCTCCCACACCGCAGGATGCACCAGCACGGTGGCCGCGGCGTAGCGGGTCGGCAGGTCGTCGGGGTCGCCAGCACCCGGAAACAGCAGATGCGGCACGTCGGCCGGGCGGGCGGCAGCGCGGATGGTGCGGATGGCCGCATCCGACGCCGGGCCGCCGAAGGTCAACTCGGCATCCGGCCGCGCATCACGCACAGCGGCGAAGGCGCGCGCCAGCAACACCGCGCCCTTGCGCGGCTCGTCGGCATCCGCCGCGAACAGCAGCCGCAGCCGGCCATCGTTCGGTGGTTTGGGCGTCGCCAGCAGCGGGGCAAGGTCGCTGGGCGAGGGCAGCACCGTCGCGGTGGCCCCGAACTCGTGCGCCAGCATCTGCTGCGCGTGGCGCGAGGTGACGGCGCAGGCATCGGCATCGCGCAGCACGCGGCGGAACATCCACCCGTCATGCGGGATCCAGCGGAAATAGGCGCGCAGCGGAATCCCGACCACGTGATAGGCCAGCCGCGGTCGCTCCGGCCCGGCCAGCAGCACGCCGAACGCGTCGTGGTAGTTAAGGCAGTGCGCCACGTCGAAGGCGGCCCCCTCGGCGCGCGCGCGGCGGATTTCGTCGCGCACCTGCAGGGCAAAGGCGTGGAACCGCCCCAGCCACCGGTTGGCCGGCAGCCCGGTCAGGCGTCGCGGCAGCAGGATGAGCCGCACGCCGCCCGATCGCTGTTCAACACGCTCGCCCAGATGGGTTGAGATCACCGTCACGTCGTGCCCCTGCGCCACCTGCCAGGCCGCATGCTCGTGCAGCAGCCGCTCGGACCCGCGGCGCACCTCCGGCCAACAGGTCGGGTTGGTCAGCACAATCCGGGCCGGGCGGCTCATCGTGCCGGCTGCGCGGTCACCCACGCCACGCCGCGGGTGCTGCTTCGCACATGGCGTGGGAGACGCCGCCCCGTCACAGCACGCCCGTCACAGCACGAGGCAGCGGAAACGCACGCTGCCGTAGATCAGTGCCCCGTTCATCACCACCATGCGCGGAATATGGGCCAGCACCCGCAGGCTCTGGCGCAGCAGCACCAGAGGATTCAAGCTGCGGGTCCGCACCGCACTGCGCCCCAGCAGCGCCAGCGGCAGCAACCACAGCAGCCACGGCACGGTCCATGCGGCGGCCAGCGCGAACGGCGCGGCGAGATACAACGCCGCCGCCGGCGGATAGAAGAACAGGTTCCAGGTCAGCAACTTGCCGCGCAGCGCCGGATGGCGGCTGATCAGCGCCGGCAGCAAGAACAGCCGCGTTGGTTCGATCATCCACAGCCACAGGCGCTGGGCTTCGACCTCGTGCTCCATCACCGCTTCGGCGGCAAAGGCATGAGCCTGCCCGGCCTCGATGATCCGCCAGGCAAGGTCGGTGTCGGCGCACTCGGTCGCCCGCGCGAACGGGTCGGTAAAGCTCAGCGAGGTGTCGAACCCGCCATGCGCCAGGAACACATCGCGCCGCATCAGCAGGTTCGCGGTTGGAAACGTCGGATGTTCCTCGCGGGTGACGAAGGTCGCACGCGACGTCAAGGTGAATTCCTGCTCGGGCTTGGGCAGCACCGGGCCGCCGACGAAGGCGACGGCCGGGTCGTCGAAGCATGGCAGTGCTGCGGCCAGCCAATTCGGCGTGGGCCGGCAATCGCTGTCGGTGAAGGCGATTACGGTGCCCCGCGCCATGGCGACGCCCATGTTGCGCGCCGGTGCCGGCCCGCGATCCTCCGCCGTGCGCGCCGCGCGTAGGTAGAGGCCAAGTGCGCGACCCTGCTCCAGGGTCGGGCCCAGATCCTCGGTCGAGCAGTTGTCCACCACAACCACCTCGACACTGCCGCGCGGCATGGTCTGGCCGGCAAGGCCGCGGAAGCAGTCCAGCAGCATTGCTGAGCGATTGTGCACCGAGATCACCACGGAAACCCGCGGCCCCGCCTCGAAAGCTTTCGCCTCGCCCGCCGACATATCAGCCGCCATCGGGCCAGGTTGCTCGCCGTTGTCTTGTGACTGTGCCAAGGGGTGACCGAACATTAGCCCAGGAAATCGGCCGTTGGCCGCGCGGCGTATGCAACGCCGAACGCCCCGCCCTTGAAGCCGCGCCGAATGATCGTGCCAAGCAGTGGACGGCGGTGGTGGCCGGCGCACCACATATCGGGCTCGGGGCCCTCCACGAGCACGCTGGGCGAGCGGATTTCGCCCGCCGTCCAGCCGACATCATCGCGCGTCAGCAGTGGCATCGGGTCCTGCATGAAGTCGCCCTCACGATTGCGCCGCCACACCGCATCATGCAGCGCCGGCTGCTGCCATTCGGGGTCGGCGCCCGAGGGGATGGCGGCGGCGTGATAGACCACGTGGACCCTGGAGTCGATGGCAAAGGCCACCGGCGTGGGATAGCCGACAGAGCCAATGGCAGTTGGGTAGCCGGGCCCCTGATCCAGCACCGGCGGCTTAGACGGCGCACCGCTGCGCCGCACGCAGGGATCGTTCAACAGCGCCTGGTGGCGCAGGTCGCCGGCCCTGAAGACCGGATTCTCCCGCGGGAACGACGATCCACCGTGCGACGCGATGCCCAGCGGCTGCGCCTCGGCCGCGCTATCGCCGAGCAATTGCGTCAACCCAATACCGCCGATCCCCGCCGCTGCGGTCAGTCCCGCCCAGCGCAGTACGCGGCGGCGCCCATGTCGCGCGCGGCGCCGACCCATGCCGTAATCTCCCGCTAAAAAAATAGGCGTTGCAGTCGCATGATCGTCGCACAACGGTTGTAGCGCACACAAGCGCCGGCTGGCGCCCACGGTGCGCTCACGCATTTGTGCGCGCGTGGATGTGCGCGAGTATGTCGCAAATGCGATGGACGTCATCCAGCTCCAAGTCGGCATAAATCGGCAGCGCGAGCACCCGCGCCGCGGCGTCGCGCGACACCGCGAGTGGATCGGCCGCGCGCACATCGCGGAACGCCGCCATCTCGCTCGCCGCGGGATAGAAGTATTTTCTCGTCATGACGTTCATGCGGCCGAGTGCTGCGTGCAGCCCGTCGCGATCGATCCCGGCCCGCGCGGGATCGATCAGCACCGGGGCGAAGGCATGGTTGACGACCACCCCCGCCGCCGGGCCGGCCAGGCAGTCGATGCCCGGCAGGTCGGCCAGCCGGGCGCGATAGGCCGATGCGATCGCCTTGCCGCGCGCCCGGATGCCCGGCATGCGGTCGAGCATCAACAGCCCGATCAGCGCCTGCACCTCGGTCATCTTCGCGTTGGTGCCGGCCTCGGGCACATCGCCGTCGGGCTGCAGGCCGTGGTTGGCCAGCCGTTCCAGCGCCGCGCGCAACTCCGGGCGCCGATAGGCAAGGCCGCCGCCCTCCAGCGAATGGAACGGCTTGGTGGCGTGGAAGCTGAACATCGACAGATCGCCGAAATGCGCCACCGGAACGCCGTCGACGGTGACGCCGAATGCGTGTGCCGCGTCGTAGATCAGGCTCAGCCCGTGCCGCGTGGCCACTGCCTGCAATTCCGCGACGCGGCAGGGATGGCCGAAAACATGCACACCCATGATGGCGCAGGTGCGCGGGGTGATCGCCGCCTCCACCCGTGCCGGGTCCAGCGTCAGGTGATCCGGCTCGATATCGGCGAACACCGGCGTCAGGCCGCTGCGCACCAGCGCGTTGACGCTGGCGGCGAAGGTGAACGGGGTGGTGATCACCTCGCCGCGCAACCCCAGCGCCTGGCACCCCAACTCCAGCGCCAGCGCGCCATTGGTCATCACGCTCATGTGCGGCAGGTCGAACAGGCGCGCCAAGCGGTCTTCGAATTTCTGCAGCATCGGACCGCGATTGGTCAGCTGCCGGTTCGCCCAGATCTCCGCCAGTCCGGCTGCCACCTCATCCAGCGGCGGGAGGTTCGGGCGGCTGACGTAGATCGGGGTCGGAAACGGGCGCAGCATCCAATCGAGCTCCTGCGGGACCGGCCGATCCGGTCGGTGGGGCATGCACGTCGCCGCCCGGCGCCACTTGCCGGCGGCGCAGTTTCATCGGCCGGGGCACCAGTATCGCGCCGTCGGCGACGGATTCACTGACCACGCATCCGGGGCCAATGTAAACCGCGTTGCCGACATCCGGGCAACCGTAGATCCCGGCATGGTGGCTCAGCGAGACCCCCGCGCCCAGGCGCGGCGCCTGGCTCAGCGGCGGCAGCCTGCCCTGGCCGTCCACCAGCGGCCCGATACAGCATTGCGCCAGCATCGTGAGGTTACCGCCGGCGCTGGCGTGAACATAAAGCCCGGCGGGGTGCGGCAGCATCAGGCCTGGGCCCAGCCGGCTGGCCGGCGAGATGTCGGCGCCAGTAAGCACCTGGTTGGCCAGCCAGGCCCAGCGCGCGCCGCGCCGCCAGCCGCGCGCGTGCAGCGCCTCGGCCAGCCGGTGTAGCCGGACACAGGCGGTGGCGGCGAAATGCGTCTGGCCCGACGCGCGAAGCCGGGCAAGATCGACGCGCAGGGCGGCACGGACTTCCCGCCAGCGCGGTCGCGGCGCATCCGGCAGCGTCTCGGGCGCGTCCACTGTCGCGGTCGGCGCGCCAACGCCCTGCCGCTCGGCAAAGCGGCCCATCGGGGTGAAGGCATCGGCGTCGCCCGGAATTGCCGCCACCGCCTGAAGCTTGGTCGCCACCCGCACCGCGGAGCCGACGGTTACCGCGCCGATGACCGAGGCATGGCCGCCCACCATCACGTCATCGCCCAGGATCGGCGCCAGCGCCCGGCCGCCATCCAGCGCCGGGCCATGCGGCGCGCAGAGCGCGTTGGCATACAGCGTCAGGTTCCGGCCTGCGGTGCCGCAGAACAGCGTGCCGCCAAGGTGGGGCACGAACAGCCCGCCGCCGATGCAGCTGTCGCTGGTGATCGTCACCCGGTGCAGCAACCGGTTCAGCCCGGTCAGCGCGCGGGCCAGGCGCGGCCGGCCGCTGGCGTGCTGCCAGTGTGCGATCCGGTGCACCGCTGTCGCCAGGCCGGGATTGGTCAGTAAACCGCTCAGCCGAACCCATCGCCCCGGAGTTTCCGACTGGTAGCGGCCCAATTCCGCCAGGTAGCGGTCGATGTCGGCGGCGATATCAGCGCGCGTTCGGGCCCAGGTGCCATGCGGGCAGGGCGGCAGCACGGCATGCGGTGGCGGCGGGTCCGGCACGGCCGCGGCCAGTAGCGGCGTGCTGGCCAGCCCCACCCGGCCATACGCGGGCAGGTCCTTCAACGCGCCGGACCCGCCCTCCACAACTGCGTGGTCGCCGATGCGGATTGCCTTCTGCAGGCCGGCAAACGGCCCGATGACGACCCCGTCGCCCAGCACCGGCAGGCCCGGCCCGGCGCCGATGTCCTCGCCGTCGAGGCTGCCGCCGATGCCGGCCAGCGCCATCACCGTGAGGTCCCGCCCGGCCTTGCAGGACAAGGTGACGCCGCAGGGCGTCGGGATCAGCAGCCCGCCACCCAGATCGGCCGCCGGATGGATGTCGGCGCCGGTGGCGAGCGAATTGACCTGCATCAGCAGTCGCGCCGTCTTGCGGTGCCCGCGCGCCCAGGCCAGGGCCGAGAGACGATGCAGCAGCACCGCCCACCACGCGGGATCGACAAACCAGGCGCGCAACCGATAGCCGAACTTCGATTCCTGGAAGCGCCTCAACCGCTCTGCGTCGGCAGCCAGCCGTTGCCGAACGGCCGGCCAGGAGCCCCCGGTCACGCCCTCGCCGATCATGCGAAGCCCCGGCCAAGGCACGCCCGGTACAGTACGGCCATCAGCAACGCTGCCAACGCCGAAAGGAGGGGCGGACGGTTATCGGCATGGGCGGCTACGCATTCCCTGGAACGAGCGTCCGAAACGCCGGGGGACCACAGTTGGGCGACCTCCCGCATTCAGGTGCCCGGAACGCTGATGAACGTCGTTCACTGCGTTATTGCACAACCCACGCCGCACCGGCATGCGTGCTCAGGAGAAAGTTATCTCGGTTTGCACGGGCGGCATGCAATGATGGTCGCGACCCAGGCGTTGGGGATGATTAAGTTGCCATTGTAATCACACTGAGGTCCAATGTCGCCGTGGCGATCGAACATGCCTTGCCGGCCAGGGGTGCCGACTGCGCCGTTGCGCGGTAGGCTTACCCGCGCTCGGCGCTTGCTGGATGGCCGCGGGCAAGTCATTGGATGATGCATGGCGAAGGTATTTATCGGCGTTCCCACATTCAACCGGGCCGACCTGGTCCGCCAAGCGGTTGCCAGCACCCGCGCCCAGAGCTTCACCGACCGGCAAGCCCTGGTCAGCGACAACTGCTCCAGACCTGACGTCACGGCCGAGGTCCGCGCCATTGTGGGTGGCCTGGGTGACAAGCGGGTCCGATTCCATGCGCAAGCGGTGAACGATGGCGAGTACGGCCAAGGCTGGGTTTTCCTGGAACGCTCGGCCGCGTGCTCATCTCGCGGTTCTGCCGGGCCGACGCAATGATCCGCCTGCGCCAGGGCGAAACCGCCGCCGCACGCCGGTTGCTGTGGCGGGCTGTGCGGGAGAATCCGAAATCGCCGCAATCCTGGGCACTCAGCGCCGCGGCACTGCTGTGGCCAAGCATGTTGCGCCGCAGCCTGCCGCCGGTGCAAACTTATGGTGTCTACGGCGAACGCGTGGCGGCGCCGCAATGCGGCACGGACGGCGCCGGTTCATGATTTCGCCCACGACGATCGAGGCCCCGGCATGGCGTTGACGCGACGCACTCTGGCACGGCTCGCGTCGGCCGTTCCTCTCATCGCGGCCGGCTGCCAGACGCCGCCCGACTTCCGCCAGGAGGTGTCGACCGAGGTCGTCCGCTCGCTCAACCGCTACACACAGGACTACCTCCTGCAACCGGGCGACCAGATCGAGGTCAGTGTTTTTCGCGTTCCCGACGCCTCGCGCACGGTGACCATCCGCTCGGACGGCCGGGTGTCATTGCCCATCGTGCGCGACATTCAGGCCGCCGGCCGCTCCATCCCGGAGCTGACCCGCGAGCTTGAGCACGGCATGGGGTCGCGGCTAATCGATCCCGATATTTCGATCAACGTGCTCAACCCCCGCGATGCGCGCGTCTATGTGCTCGGTGAGGTCGCGCGGCCGGGGCCGATCCCGTTCCGCACCGTCGCCACGGCCGCCCAGGCCATCGCCGACGCCGGCGGCATCACCCGCGCCGGCTCGCAAACCCAGGTGGCGCTGGTCCGCCTGGAGAGTGACGGGTTCCTGACAGGCCGCGCCCTGAAGACGATCGACAGCGGCGACACCGCATTCTTCGTCGCATTGCAACAGATGGTGCTGCAGCCCGGCGACCTGATCATCGTGCCGGAGAGCGGGCGCTCACAGTTCGTGCGCGCGCTCAACGACTTCGTCACCACGCCGCTCACTGCGCTCAACCAGGTGTTGGCGCCGTACTATCAATTCAAGCTGATCAGCCTGATTCAGCGCTGAACCGTGACGGAGTGGACCTTGTTGCTCGCCGAAACCTGCCCCCGGAAAGGAGCCGACCAATGGCGTCAATGAAGGTGGCGGACAGCTACGCGGCAAGGCCGTTGGCCCTGCCGGAAGTGCAGGCGTACAACCCGCGACAGGACTCGTTCGACTTCCGGCGAACTCTGCTCGGCCTGCGCCGCAGCATCGCGCGCCATTTGCTGCTGATCGCCGCGACCATGATGATCACGATCGGGGTCGGGGTCGCCTACATCATGATCTGGCCGCCGATCTTCGTCGCCGACGTGTTGCTGGCCGCCGAGTCGGATAAGGACGGCCCGCGCATGGAATTTTACAACAGCTGGCACGTCTTCCGAAAGAACCAGCTGCCCGACGAGGTCCAGCTGTTCACCGCGCCCAGCGTCCTCACCCGGGTTGTCGACCGGCTTGGCTTGACCTACGACGAGGTCTACCACCCGTTCATGAGCCACGTGACGTACCTGTGGATGACGTCGACGGTGGGCAAGACATACCGCCGCGCCAAGGAATGGGTGTTTCCGTCGAAGCGCAGCCCCTATTCGCCGACACCCGAACAGGTCGACCGGGCGCGCACCATCGGCGATTTCCGGTCGGGCGTGGCTGTCGATGCGGTGTCCGATTCCAGCGTCGGGCGGTTGGTCGTGCGCGGCCCCACCCCGCGGGTGGCCGAGATCGCGAACACGCTGGTCGCTGTCTACCTGGAGATGCGCATCGAGCGGCAGCGCCGTGAGGCCGACAACGCCTACAACGCGCTCAGCGGCGAAGTGGCCAAGGCGCGCGAGGAGCTTCGCGCCGTGGAAAGCCGGATGGAGGAGTACTTCACACAGAACACCCTGCTGCTGTCGATGGAAAAGGACAAGCTCGACATCACGCGCGTCGAGACGCTGCGTGGCGCGATCATCGAAATCGAGGCATCGCTGGCCAGCGCCTATCGCACCATGGACGAAATCGACAGGCAGATCCTCACCGAGAAGCCTGAAATCGTCTCCGCCCGCCTCGTGCGCATCAACCCTTCGCGCGAGGTGCTGAACGACCGCCTGTCGCAGATGAGCCTGCAGCGCCGGCAGTTGCTGATCCACTACCGCGCGGATGCGCCCGAAGTGCGCGACCTCGACAAGCAGCTTGGCGCCGTGCGCGAGCAATTGGCCCGCGAGGAGGTCGACCAGGTCTCGCAGTCCACGATCGCATTGAACGATGCCTACGAGTCCCTGCGTCGCCGCAAGGCCCTGCTGGAAACCGAAATCGTCGGGCAAAAGGCGGGGCTGGCCGTGCGGCGCGCCGAGGTGGTGAGGCTTGATGCCCTCGTCGCAACAATTCCGCTAAAGGTGAAGTCAAGCCACGAACTGGAACGCGAGCGCCTTCTTGTTGAACGGCGTTACACCGCACTGCAGGACAAGTTGTCGATTGCCGCCGTGTCGCGCGCCATGGCCAGCATCGCGCCGGCGACCATCCAGGTCATCGACGCCGCCACCGCGCCAGACCAGCAGTCGTGGCCGCAGACCAAGCTAATCCTTGCTGGCGCCGCCGCCCTCGGCCTGCTAGCCGGCATCGGCTTGGCGGTTCTGATCGACATGATGTCGGGCCTGGTGGATCGCTATCGCATCGCCGGCGACGAAACGGGGCTCGATCTCTACGTTGTGCTCCCGCCGGATCGCCGTTTCGCCGCCCACGCCTTCGCTGCCACCCCACAGCGCGGCGCCGAATTGCCGCCAATCGGTGGCGGCGGATGAGCGCGGACATGCCGGTTCCTGCCGGTCGATCGTGCGGCGACGGCCCACGCCGACACGCCGCGCGCTGGGCCCTGGCTGCATGAAGCAGGCCCCGATGTCCGTGTCCGCACGAGTCACATACGAACGACCCGGGTTGCTGGCACGGTTGCGGGGCCTGTTGACCGGCGCGCAACCAAGCCGCGAGACACCCGACGACCTCGCCTTCCAGCCCTACCGGCAACTCGCGCGCCAGCTGCTCGCTGATTTCCCCTGCGCCGAGGGCGGCCGGATCGTGTTCGTCGCATCCGTCGACGGGCTCCCCACGGACACGCTGCTGACGATGGCCTACTTCATCGGCGAGGAGCTTGGCAGCCGCCTGCTGATTGTCGATGCCGCCGATCGCAACGACGCGGTGGGTGCACGGCTCGGCCTGGCCGGAATGCCAGGTTTGTATGACCTCGTTCGCGATGGCACCAGGCGGTTGGACGAGCTGACGCACCCCACCGCGCGCCCTGGCATCGCCGCCCTGGCCGCCGGCCGCCGGCAGGCAGACGGTGCAGCGACCTTGCCCTCGGCCAGCGTCCAGCGGGTACTCGACGAAGCCCGCAAGAACTACGACTACACACTCGTGCAGTTACCGTCGGTGCTGGACTACCCCGCGTTCCTGCGCTTCGCCGAGCACGCCGACACGCTGCTGCTGATCGTCAGGGAGGGGCAGACCAAGTCCGAGGACATGGCGCGCAGCCGTGCTCTGCTCGACAATCTCGGTGTGCCGAATGTCCGGGTGGTGCTGTGCGGCGCCCGGTAGGGATCGCGGCGGCGGCGCGCGCCATCGTCGGTGGCCGGCGCGCCCCGGCGGCTGTCACGCATACGAGCACCGATGCGGACTAGGTCGGCTTCCAGCATCGACGGCGTTCTGCGCTCGGCAATCCTGGTGCTGGCAACCGGACTGCTGGCCGGGGGGCTGCTGATCGCCGGGTCAAATGCTGGGCGCTCTGAAATCTGGATCAGCATGGGCATCACGGCGCTAGCCATCTGCTTCCTGCTGGCAGGCAATCACCGCCTGTTCTGCCTGTACGGCATCATCATTGTTGCCCCGCTGGCGCTGAGCAAAAACTTCGTGCCGATTCCCAACATGGGAGGCGCCGGCTCGTTCGCAATCGATGCCGTCGATCCGCTGGTGCTGATCCTGCTCGGTTTCCAGTTGCGCGACATCGCGGCAGGTCGGGCGCGCTGGACCGTCACGCCGATGGCCAAATGGGTCGCCGCGATGATGGCGCTCGGCGTGGTGCAAATGGTGCTGTGGCCGACGGGCAAGGTGACGGCGGGGCAGTGGTCGGCAAACATGTTGACGATGCAGGAGTTGGTGCGGATGGCGAAGTGCTATCTGCTGTTCTTCGTCATCGTTAATGAAGTGGTGCGCGAGCGCCAGGTGATGCATGTCCTGGTCGCCATCATCGGCGCGGTCGTGCTGCAAAGCATGCTTGGCATCGTGCAGGGCGTCTTCCGGATAGACCTTGGACTCCAGAGACTGGGCGAGGCCGGTGTCGAGACCATCAAGCAGGCCGCCACGGGAACCTATGCGGGCCGCGGTGCGAGCGAAGGTTTCCGCAGCAATGCTCTGCTGGGCCACCCCAACCTGCTGTCTGCCTTCCTGGCGATGCAGTTACCGATCTGCATCGCCCTGATGTTCAGCCGGCTGTCTGCGTTCGTGCGCATGATGCTCGGTGTCGCGGTGCTTCTCGGTTCGGCCGCGTTGATCATGACCTTGTCACGGTCCGGCTGGTTTTCGTTCGCCGCCGCCGTGGTTCTGCTGTTCGCGCTGTCTTTCGTTCACCCCCGTCTGCAACGACGCTTCCTGTTCGCGCGTGTGGCCGCGATTGCCTTCATGGTCATCATCGCCGCCTCGTTCTCCGGCGCGATCATCAGGCGGTTCACCGAAAGCGACCCGGGCGCGTTGAACTTCCGCCTGGAATGGAACCGCGCGGCCTGGGGCATGGTGGCCGAGCAGCCGGTGTTCGGCTTCGGGCTGAATACCTTCATCTACCACCTGCCGGGGCGCACCAACTACGGCGCGGCGACCGGCCTGACCGACACATTCGGCGCCGCTTGGCCGGTGGTGCACAACATCTATCTGCTGACGTGGTCCGAACAGGGAACGCTCGGCTTTATTTTTTTTCTGGGCATGTTTGGCAGCATTTTCGCCGCCGCGATCCGCAACATCCAACGGTACTACAGCGACGTGCTGTTCGCCGTGAATCTCGGATTGCTATGTGGTGTGGTGGCGCTGTGCGTCGATGGGTTGGCCAGCTTCTATCTGCGCGTTGCGGGGCCGGCCCGGATGTTCTGGGTGATCGCAGCCCTGGTTTTCGTCATCGACAACTGGAACCGTGCGAATGCACGACGCTTCCAACCCCAGCCCGCCGCCGCCCCTGCGCCTGCCCCTCGGTCACCCGTCCCTGCTTCGCCTGACACGCCAGAGGCCCCGGCCACCGCGTGAGCGCGGGGTGCAGCACAGGCTCCTGCTCGGTCCCACCAGCCAGATCGTCGGCCGGCTGTCACTGAGCCTGGTGCGACTACGCGGCCGCAATGCTGATCTTGCGGCTGCTCGCCACCGCGCAGTTCGGCGCCTGTGTGTTGCTGCTTACCGGCCTGGCACTACCGGAATGGCCGGTCGATTTCGGCCAGACCGACATCGTGGTCTGGCAGATCGGCCGCCACCGCGCCTGCGCCGAGGCGTTGCTGACAGCGCTTCTGCGCTTGCGCGTGGTTCAGTCGCTTCTACTCGCACCGCTGCTGGCGGCGACTGCGATCGTCTGCCTCGCCGAGACCGGCCTAACGGGCCTGATGGCGGCCCATCTGGCAAAGCAGCGCTGACCTGATCGCGCCGTTTGCAGACGCAATCCGGGGGCGGTACAGTGGCGCACACAACGCAAGGGTGGGGCATGGCCAAGGCCGACTGCAGTGAGCGACCGCCATTGCAGAATGCCGGTCCTGCAAATCGCCGCCTTCGGATCGCCCCCGCCTGCCCGGGCATTGGGCTTGCGCAGCGCGGTTTCGAGCGTTTCCTCTTTGAAATCTTCCCCCATGTCCGTGGCGATGTCGACGTCACCCTGTTCAAGGACGGCGGCGACTCGGGCGAGAAGATGCTGCCGTTCATTCGTCGCGGCGGCGCGTTTGATGTGATCCACACCATCGACCCGCAAGTGACCCGTGTGCTGTTCCACCTGCGCGCGGCGCTGAGAATGAAATTTCGCCTGCGCGACAGCGAGGGATGCGCCATGCCGCCGGACGATTATCCGCCGGCTGATTTCTGCCAGCAGGTCGCTAAAGCGACCCCGACCTTGCCGGCTATGCGCGCGATAATCTGGGCCCGCGCGTGCGCATCGCCCATGTTGCACCGGACCAGGTCGGCGAGCTGTATCGCCTGGCCGACGTAATGGCGCATGCAGCAATCTTCGAACCGTACAGGCTGGCGCTGGTCGGGACCGTCTCGACCGGCCTGCTGAGCAGCCACCTGCTGCATTGGTGCGTCGCC
>JBBQOT010000021.1:0-12940 GCA_038331165.1 Acetobacterales bacterium | reverse complement strand
CGGTGCGCGCCGCCTTCGAAGGGCAGTTGGTCGCCGCCGCGGTCGAAGATTCCGAGGCGACAATGGTCGCCGCCCCGCCGCCGCCGCCTGCCGCCGGCTCAGCACAGACGGCCCGCACGGGCAATCCTGCCGCCGCCGCGTCGGCTCCCGCAAGCCGCAACCTCATGCCGCTGCTGGCAGGTGTCGGAGCCCTCGTATTGGCCGCTGCCGGTGGCGGCTGGTACTGGTTTGCCGGCCGCTCGCCGGCTCTGATCAGCACCGCCGCCGTCACCGCCGCGCCGATACCAGTCCCAACACCGGTCACACCGCTGCCGTCCGCCCCGCTGCCGTCAACAACCGCCACGCCAGCGCCAGTCCCGGCGCCTAGCCCGGTGCCAGCGCCGACGGTCACTTCGCCCACGCCCGCGCCGCAACCGCCCGCGCCCCCGGCCGTTCCAGCGATCGTTCCGCCGCCACCCGTCCCTCCCTCGCCGGCGCGCTTGCGCACAGCGCTCCAGGCCGCCGCAGCCGGTGTGCCATGCGTCCTTGTCGACGGCGACGTGGCCGACGACGGCAGCGCAACCATTGCGGGCCTGGCCAGCCGCACCGCCGAACCGATGCTGCGTCGTCTGGTCGGTGAGGCTACCGACCGCGCCCCGCTCTCCTGGCGCGTCGCCGCCTTCGACGGCCCGTTCTGCAAGGCACTCGACGTGCTGCGCCCTGCCGCCCGCCGTTTCGGCAGCCCAGCGCCCGACATCCAACTCGCTCTGAAGTCAGGGCCGTTAAAACTGCACGAGAACGACAACATCGTGCCGCGCTTCGTTATGCCCGACTACGCAGGCTACGCGCAGCTTTCCTACCTCACCGCCGACGGCACACTGGTTCATCTTTACCCCAGCAACGAGGCCCGGCAGATCGACATCGCCACCCCCGACGGGCGGCGCCAAACCCTCAAGGTCGCAACCATGGATTTCCGCCAGTTCCCCGCCGGCGCCACTGTCGCCGTCGCCGACCCGGAAACCTGTCAGTGCAAGCCCGAGGAAGTTGGCTGGCAGGTCGCCGCCCCCTATGGGGTGGACATGATGCTCATCACCGTCTCATCGCAGCCGCTTTGGCCGCAACGCCGCCCTACGGAAGATACCGCCGACACCTATCTGCGCGACCTTCAGGCCGCCATGGAGAGTGCGATTCGCCGTGGCGTGCGGATCAACGCCCGCGCCATCCTGATCGAGACCGAACCGCGCTGAACCACGCGTCGACGCGGCCGGCGCAACACCGCGCCGGCCGACGGCAATGCTGTCATGCAGGCATCACGCAGCCACCCGTTCGGCATGCCCAACAGAAACGATGCCTGCCAGCGGTCCATCACTTCCACCGCCACCCCCAGCGACGCCGCACTGAACAAGCGCGGATCGGGCGTATGCATCAAATAGGCCTGCATCTCGTTGACCATCAGATCCTCGATCGCAGGGTCGTAGTTCTGCGCCACCAGGTAGCGCCGGAACGCCGCCCGGCCCGCCTCGTCGAGCCCGTCGCGCCAGAATTGCCGTGCATAGGCGGCGTAGCCGGGATTGGTGAAAAACTCCGCGTGCGACAGCTCGTGCCGCAGAATCGCTGCGCGCAGTTCGGCATCGACCCCGGTGCCAGCGCCAACCCGCGGCAGCGAGATCAACGCCCCTTTCGCGTCAGCGGCCAACAGGCCCTCCTGCCGCAACAGTTCACGCAGCCACTCCTCCTGGACGCGCAACTTCACCCCGTCGCGGTCGGCCAGCGCGAAGAATCGCGCCAGGTCGGCGACAGGATAATCGTGGCCGAAATAGTAGGTCTCCATCGTATCTCCGGCCGCTGCGATCGCCGCGTCCAACTCGTCGTCGCGCAGCACCCGCTCGCGCGGCAGCCCGATCTTCTCCACCAACGCCGCCGCCCGGTTCAGCATCAATCCCTGCTCCAACAGGGAGGCGAAGTCGAGCGCCAGCACCCGCCGATTGGCGGCAAAGCGGAAAACGGTGACAGCATCGGCCTTATGCGCCAGGATCTCAGCTTCATCGGCCAGCCGCACCGCGATCCGCGGCGCCGGCACCTGCTCACCTTGCCCAACGTATGGCTCGGGACCAGACGCATTCTCGCGCATCGCAAACCAACCGGCGACACCGACAACGATCATGCAGACCAGCGCGATCAGTCGAAAGATCGGCGGCATCCCGCCCCCGGCGGGAATCAGCGGGCGGTCGGCCGGCCGGCCATAGGCACGCTTACGTGGCAACCGCACGGTCGCGTCATCGTCGGGTGCGCCGCCATCCTGCGGCCCACCACCCTCGGAATTCCGACTCATCGCAGGCCGCCGCCGCCCACCGCGCGCCGCGCGGACCCGCCGGGGTCAGGCGCCGATATTGATCACCTGCACACGCCGATTGCGCGGCTCCGGCGTCTGGTTTGGCGTCTGCACCTTCAACGCCTCCTGTCCGCGGCCCACGGGCTGCAGCCGAGTGCCGGCAACGCCGAATTTGCCTTGCAGGTACTCCGCCACCCGCGCCGCCCGCGCCTGCGACAGCGTCATGTTCGCCGCATGCGAGCCGGTGGTGTCGGTATGCCCCTCGATACGGAACCTGTAAGCGGCCAGCGCCTCGCTGCTCAGTGCCCGACCCAGCTCATCGAGCGTGCGCGCCGCCTCAGGCGTGAGCTCCGCCGAGCCCGACTGGAATTGCACCGTAAGGTCGATCGACGGCGCGGCAGCCGGTGGCACCGGGCGCGCCGGCGGCGGTAGGGCAGGCGTTACCGCGGCGGTCTGCGGCGCAGTTGGTGCCACCGCGGCCGGTCGCGTATCGGAGAGGGCCGCCGCCGGCACCACAGCACTCGGTGCGGCTATTGGCGAGGCTGGCCGGATACCGCGCGTGCCGGCCTGCACCGGTCCGGTCGGACGCAGCGCCCGAATAATCTGGTCAGCCGAGGGCGAACCCTGGGCCGCAGCGTCCTGAACCCCGAACAGCGTGGCCGGAGCGAGCAGCACAGAGGCGAGCAGCAGAGCGCGCATGGGTTCAGATCCTCCGGGAACTATAAGATCACGTTATCACACGGTGGTCTGCGATGACAGCGCCGCGCCAGCCCGTCGTCCCACAGCCGCCATCAACTTTGCTTCAGCGCGAGCATGGTCCAGCACGCCGCCAAATCGGGATGACAGGGCGCCTACGCGACCGGCGCATCCGACCCCAGGTGGAACAGGCAGTCGCCCCGCGTCGTCCGCCCCGGCACCCGCTTGCACAGCACGAAGCCCTCGCGCGCGAAGCGGAACTCCACCGCCGGCGCCCAGGGCGTCTCGGGGAAGTGGATGCGGCCGGCGAGTTGACCACGCTTCACCTCGTCGCCCAGTTCAACCGACGGCTCGAACACCCCGTTATCGGGCGCATAGACGAAATACTCGGGCCCACCGACGTCGAGGAACCGTGTGTCGTCACCTTTGATGCGTAACTTCTTCGGAAGAATTCCCATGTGCACCAGCACGTTACGCAGCCCGCGCTCGACGATCCGCAGTGCCGCCGGCGTGACCTGGCCGGAGCCACCCAGTTCGGTGCCGACCGCCAGCTTGCCCGCCCGCTCTGCGCCGCCCATCAGCGTACTGTCGGTCCCGGTGCCATTGCCGCCGCCCGACATGTAGGCCAGCGGCGAACCGAACGCCTTCAGCAGCGCCAGCTGCTGCGCGTGCCGCTTGGCATCCACGGTACGCTTGATCAGCGCGCACGGCACGTACATCAACGACGACCCGCCGGAATGCAGGTCGCACACCACATCGGCCATCGGGATCAGCACGTGCTCAATGAAGAAAGCGATCTGCTGCGTCACCGTCCCGTCGGGGTTGCCGGGGAAGCTGCGGTTCAGGTTGCCCTCGTCGATCGGCGAGGTCCGGCGGCCGGCTATCGCCGCTGGGAAGTTCGCCATCGGCAGGATGATCACCCGCCCCTTGATCGCGGCGGGGTCCAACGATTTCGCCAGATTGCTCAGCGCCACCTGCCCTTCGTATTCGTCGCCATGGTTGCCCGAGACGAACAGTGCCGTCGGCCCCACCCCGTTGCTGATCACCACGATCGGGATCGGGATGAACCCGTAGGCCGAGCTGTGCACCGAATGGAACAAACGCACGAAACCGTTCTGCCGGCCCTCTGCGTCGAAATCCACTTCCGGTATAAGGCGCGAGCGAGCGGCGTCCGACATGGCAGTCGTTTCCTCAGGGTTTCGTTTGCGTCATCAGGTGACAGGCCACGCCATGGCCTGACGTGGTGTCCAGCAGCTCCGGTGTTTGCTCGCGGCAGATCGGCATCACGTGTGGGCAACGCGTATGGAACCGACAGCCGCTGGGCGGGTTCAGCGCGCTCGGAATATCGCCAGTGATCCGCGCTCGTCGTCCGCGCCCGCGCGCCCGCGGGTTCAGCACCGGCACCGCGCCGATCAGCGCCTGAGTGTAAGGGTGCTGCGGATCAGTATAGATCGCCCGCTTGTCGGCGACCTCCACGACCTTGCCCAGATACATCACCGCCACCCGGTCGGAGATGTGCTTCACCACGCTGAGGTCATGGGCGATGAACAGATAGGTCAGCCCCATTTCCTTCTGCAGGTCCTGCAACAGGTTCACGATCTGCGCCTGCACCGACACGTCCAGTGCCGAGACCGGCTCGTCGCACACCAGGAAGCGCGGCCGCAGCACCAGCGCACGCGCAATGCCCACGCGCTGCCGCTGCCCGCCCGAGAACTCGAGCGGAAACCGGTCCCGCGCCCGCGCCGGCAGCCCGACCAGCTTCAACATCTCGCCCACCAAGCGCCGGCTCTCGGCATCTGGCTTGGCGCCATGGATCAGCAACGGCTCCATGATGATGTCCTCGACCATCATGCGTGGGTTGAGCGCGCCATATGGATCCTGGAATACAATCTGCATGGCGCGGCGATGAGGTCGCATCGCGTGGGGGCCCAGTCGGGTAATCTCCTGCCCGTCGAAGCGGATACTGCCGCCGGTCGGCTCGATCAGACGCAGCAGCAGCCGCCCCAACGTCGACTTGCCGCAGCCACTCTCGCCCACCAGGCCAAGCGTCTCGCCCGCCTTGATCGACAGCGACACGTCATCCACCGCCCGCAGCGGCGTCACCACCCGGCGGAACAGCCCACCCGAGCGCACCGGGAAGTGCTTCGACAGGCCGACGACCTCGACCAGCGGGCTCATGCAGGCACCAGTTCGCCAGTTCGAATGCAGGCGGCGAAATGCCCCTCAGCCTCCTCCACCAGCGGCGGGATGGCGCTGCGACAGGCTTCGATGCGATGGCGGCAGCGCGGCGCGAACCGGCACCCCGGCGGCCGCCGCGCCGGTTCGGGCAGCGAGCCGGGAATTGCCACCAGCCGGTCGGTCTCCTGCTCCAACGTCGGCACACAGGAAAGCAGCCCGCGCGTATAGGGGTGGCGCGGCCGTTCGAACAGTTCGGCCACCGGCGCCTGCTCGACGATGCGCCCGGCGTACATCACCAGCACCCGGTCGGCGGTTTCTGCAATCACACCCATGTTGTGGGTAATGACAATGATTGCCATGCCGAGGTCGTCGCGCAGGTCCATCAGCAGGTCCAACACCTGCGCCTGGATGGTGACATCCAGCGCCGTCGTCGGCTCGTCGGCGATCAGCAGCTTTGGGTTGCACGCCAGCGCCATGGCGATCATCACTCGCTGCCGCTGCCCGCCCGAAAGCTGGTGCGGATAGTCGGTCATCCGCCTCGACGCAGAGGGAATGCCGACCTTGTCAAGCATCGACACCGCCCGCGCGTACTGCTCGCGCTGGGTCAGCCGCTCATGCGCCCGCAGCGTTTCCATCATCTGCTCGCCGATGGTGAACACCGGGGGGGGCGAAGTCATCGGCTCCTGGAACACCATCGAGATGCCGGATCCGCGGATGCCCTCCATCCGCCGCTCCGGCATGGTGGTAAGTTCCTCGCCGGCAAATCGGATCGAGCCCGCGGCGATGCGCGCCGGCGGCTGGGGCAGCAGCCCCATGATGGTCAGGGCCGTCACACTCTTGCCGCTGCCGGACTCACCGACGATGCCGAGAATCTCGCCCTCCTTCAGGTCGAAGCTGACATCCTCGACAGCCGTCACCTCCCCGCGCTCCGTCTGGAACGCGGTGGTGAGGTTTCGTACTTCAAGCAAACTCATTGCTGGATCCTGAGCCTCGGGTCGAGCACATCACGCAGTCCGTCACCGAGCAAATTCAGCCCCATGACGGTGATCATCAGCGCGATGCCGGGAATGGTGATGATCCAGGGCGCTTCCACCAGATATTGCCGCCCCTCGGCCATGATGTTGCCCCAGGTCGGCGTCGGCGGCACCGCCCCCAAGCCGAGGAAGGACAACGTCGCCTCCGACAGCACTGCGTAGGCGAACAGAAACGATAGCTGCACGATCAACGGCGCCATCGCATTCGGCAGGATATGCCGCCGCAGGATGCGCCAGTGCCCCGCCCCGGCCGCCACCGCCGCCTGCACGTATTCCATCTCGCGCAGCACGATCACGCTGGCTCGCACGATGCGCGCGGTGCGCGGGATATAGACGATCGACAGCGCCAGGATGGCATTGAAGGTTGACGGCCCCAACACCGCGGTGATCGCGATCGCCAACAGGATCGCTGGAAATGCCATCAGCGCGTCGTTCACCCGCATCAGCGCATTGTCGATATGCCGGAAATACCCCGCACTCGCCCCGATCAAGGTGCCGAAAACCGCATTCAGCAACACCACTGAGAAACCGATATAGAGCGAAAGCTGTGCGCCAAACAGCACCCGTGACCACAGCGAGCGGCCGAAATTGTCGGTGCCGAACAGGAACCCGTCGACGCCTGGCGCCCGGAACTTCCAACGCATCGCCAGCCGCGTCGGGTCGGTCTGCGTGATCACCTGCGCGAACACCCCGGCGACCAGGATAATCGAGCACAGCCCCAGCCCCATCAGGAACAGCCGGTGGCGGAACAGCCGCCGCACCGTCATTCGCCAGGGCGACTGGCGCTGGGCCGCGACCTCGAACTCCTCCTCGAGCGGCGCGTCATCCTGCGCGGTCGTCACCACCTCAACTCCGTTCATAGCGCACCCGCGGATCGAGAAGGGCATAGGCGATATCGACTAGGATATTCACCAGCACCAGAAAGGTCGTGGTCAGCAGCAACCCGCCTTGTACCATCGGATAATCGCGGTTCAGCACCGCCTGGGTCAGCAACTGCCCCATGCCGGGGATCGAGAACAGGCTCTCGGTTACTACCGCCCCCGAGATCGACAGGCTGATGATGATGCCCACCACGGTGGTGATCGGGATAAGCGCATTGGTCAGCGCATGCTTGACCACCACCAGCCGCCGCGGCAGCCCCTTGGCCCGCGCGGTCCGGATATAGTCCTGGCGCAGCACCTCCAGCATGGTCGAGCGGGTGATACGCGCCAGCAGCCCCATCTGCAGCAGCGCCAGCGACAGCGCCGGCATGGTCGACGTGCGCAGCCAGCCGATCGGGTCCTGCGACAGCGGGATATAGCCACCGGTCGGCAACCACCCCAGCTGCACCGCGAACAGCAGGATCATCAACAGCCCGAGGAAGAAGTTCGGCACTGAGATCCCGATCATCGCGAACACCATGGCCAGCTGGTCCACCACGGTATTCTGCCGAAGTGCGGCAATGATCCCGCTCGCCAAGCCCATCAGCAACGTCAGCACCAGCGCGTAAAGGGACAACAGGATGGTCACCGGCAACCGGATCATGGTCACCTGCAACACATCCTGGCCCATCATGATCGACCGACCGAGATTGCCCTGCAGCAACTCACCGTACCACTTAGCCAACTGCACAACGAGCGGTTCGTCCAACCCGAGTTCACGACGGATGGTCTCGAGTTGCTCGGCCGTGGCCGACAGCCCGCCGATCGCCGCAGAGGGGTCACCCGGAATAAGCCGCATTAATCCGAAGGTGATCAGGCTCACGATCAGCAGGACCGGGAACGAACCCAGAATGCTGCGGACGGCAACCCCCCACATAAAGTGTCAGCTCCGCGCTACTGGAACGACACGTTGGAGAAGCGCGGAATGCGGAATGGCTTGTAGCCCACCACGTTCGCACGTGCGCCCTGCACCTTGGTCAACGATCCGAAGGGAAGGACCAGCGCCTGTTCCAGGATGCGCCGCTGCATGGCCACGTAGGCGGCCTGACGCTCCTTCGGGTCGACCTTTTGGTTCATGTTCTCCCATTCGACCTTCAACACCGGATCTTCCTGACCTGGCTTGGGCTTGTAGTTCGGATTAGTGCCCATAAAAAAATTCATGGTCGCAAGCGCCCCAAGCGCTGGTTGGGTACCGTATCCAGTAAAGAAGTAGTTCCAGCCGGGCGACGGCGAAGCAACAAGCGCCATCTGCACGGAGGTTGGCCAGTCGACCACTTTCAGCTCCGCCTTGATGCCGACTGCCTGCAGCTGCTGGCTCATCACCAGCGCCGCATTGTACATCGACGGGTAATCCTTGTTGGTCAGCAGCGCCACTGATTCGCCCTTGTAGCCGGATTCGGCCAGCAAGGCCTTCGCCTTGGCGGCGTTCTTCTGGTTGTAAGTCTCCTTGCCGGCATCGGTATAGCTTGCTTGGTGAGGATATTGGAAGCCGACATTTAATTTGTAGTTTCCGTCGGTCGCCGCCTCCATCACCTCATCCATGTCCATCACCGCCATCACCGCTTGGCGAAACTTCGCATTGTCGGTCGGCGGCTGCGAGTTATTGGCCGAAGCAATATGAACCCACCAGTTCTCCAGCGGCAGGATGGTGATCTTGGGATCTTTCTTCAGGTCCGCCACCGAGACGAAGGGAATGTCCTCCACCGCGTGCAGTTCGCCCGTGCGAAGCCCGGCCACGCGCGCGCCCGGCTCGGTCACGATGCGGAAGGTGACCGTGTCGAAACACGCCTGCTTGTAGCCACCGAAACCGGTGCGCTCGGTGTACTTGGTGTTGGGCGTGTAGCCGTCGTAGCGCTTCAGCCTGACGTGGCTCCCCGGCAGGAACTCCACCAACTGCCACGGCCCGGTTCCCACGGTGCGCAACTGCTGGGGCGCATCGTCCTTGAACTCGGCTGGGAAGATCACGATCGGCTGCGAGAACGAGCTGATGAACTCGATAAAGGTCGGCTGGCGCTTCTTCATGTGCACCACGAACGTGGCCGCGTCGGACGCCTCCCAGCGGTCGACATTGTCCAGGATCTGTCGCTCGTTCGCCCTCGCCTTGTAGCGGTCCCACGACGCCACAACGTCGGCCGACGTCATGGTCTTACCGTTGTGAAACTTGACCCCCTGGCGCAGCTTGAAGGTGTAGATCAGCCCATCCGCAGACTCAGTGAAGGATTCGGCCAGGTCCGTGATCGGGTTGTTGGTCTCGTCGCGCGCCATCAGCGCTTCGAAGATGTTCATCGCCACGTTTCGCGTCGAGATCGTGCTCGACGTCATCTGGTCGAGCGAATTGACGTTCGCCTCCTGACCAAACACGAAATCCCCGCCAACCTTGGGGCACTTGTAGGCCTGCGCCAGTGCCGAGGTACTGCCCAACGCTCCAGCCAAAGTCATCGCGGCCGCGAGGCCAAACGGCGCCCATCCGGTCCGTGCCATCGGAAGCTCTCCCTGTATGTTGCGGCGCCATGAGCGCCTGAATACAAATCTTCGTGGACGTCAGCCCAACTCGTCAAGATAATCAGTCAAGATTTCCTGCCGGGAGAAAATTAAAGATGCTCACCGCCCTGCCGATCACCGGCTACCTGGACCGCTTCTCCCATCGTCCTGGCGACACATTCACCGCCCACATCGCCCTGCGCACCCCCGGACCAGCCCATGCCCGCCTCGTCAAGGTGATCAACGGCGATCCCAACCCCGCTGGCCCAGGCCTGCACTACGACGACTGTTCCACCGCCTTTTCTACCGACTTCGCTGGTAGCCGCCAACCTGTAGCGCTGGGCTCCCACGGCCAAATCACCCCTGCCCCGATTCGCGATCCCAAGGCCACCTGCACCTGGACCGTGATTATCCTCGCCGGCGTGCCCAACGAAACCCGAACCGTGCTCAGCGAAACCGACGGGGACTGCCGCGTCACCGTGCGCGCCGGCGCCTGCGGCGTCCAGGCAGAACTCGCTTGGCCCGGCGGCACCCTGTCCCTGCAGACCGATGTGAAATTGCTGGCCCGCACTTGGTATCGGCTCTGGCTCTCGGCCGATCCCGCCTCCGGCACGGTCACCATCGGCCACAACAACGCGGCGCGCGGCACCATCGCCACCGCCACCGTGCATGCCCCCGGGCTGCGCCTGCCCACCGGTGGCACCCTGCTGATCGCAGCCGAGAACAGCGACCACCCTACATGCCATTTCACCGGCAAGGTCGAGGAACCTGCCCTGCTCGCCGGCACCATCAGTGCCTGGCCCAATGCCTTGGCCCGCAGCGACCTGCCCGTCATTGCCCTGTGGGATTTCGGCCTGGCGATCGACAGCCAAACCATCGTCGATACCGGCCGTCAGAATTGTCACGGCACCCTGGTCAATACACCCACCCGTGCGGTGGTCGGCGCCCGCTGGACCGGGGCGGAACATTGCTGGCGCCACGCACCACAGGACTATGCCGCCATCCATTTCCACGACGGCGACCTCGACGACTGCCACTGGCAGCCCAGCTTCACGTTCACGGTGCCAGACGGCCTGAAGTCCGGCGCCTACGCCCTGCATCTGACCTGCGCCGAGGGTGAGGATTGGCTGCCGCTTTACGTTTTGCCGAAGAAGACCGGTCCGCACGCGCCCATCGCCTTCCTCGCTTCAACCTTCACCTACCAAGCCTACGCCAACCACGCCCGCGGCAACGCCGACGCCGAATACGTGACCCGCGCGAAGGCGTGGGGTGCCTATCCCCACAATGCCGACCACTGGCCGCTCTATGGTCGCTCCACCTACAACAAACATGAAGACGGCAGCGGCATCGCCTTTTCGTCGCGCCGCCGCCCGATCCTGACGATGCGCCCCGGCTACCTCACCTTCAACGACCCGCTGGGCTCCGGCCTGCGCCACTACCCCGCCGACACCCACCTGCTCGGCTGGCTCACCGCCAAGGGCCTCGATTTCGACGTGGTCACCGACGAGGACCTCGATGACGAAGGTGCCGATCTCATCACCCGCTATAAGACCGTGCTCACCGGCTCCCACCCCGAGTACCACACCCCCGGCACTCTCGACGCGCTGTCCGCCTACACCAACAGCGGCGGAAAGCTCGCCTATCTCGGCGGCAACGGCTTCTACTGGCGCATCGCCCGTGACAAGGCCCGCCCGCACATGATCGAAATCCGCCGCGCCGAGGGCGGCATCCGCGCCTGGGCCGCCGAGCCCGGCGAATACTATCACGCCATCGACGGCCAGATGGGCGGCCTGTGGCGCCGCAACCGCCGCCCGCCGCAGCAGCTCGCCGGCGTCGGCTTCTCTGGCCAAGGCAAGTTCGAAGGCACGCACTACCGCCGCCTCCCCGCCTCTTACGAAGGCGAGCTCGCCTGGGTCTTCGCCGGCATAAACGAGGAAATCGTCGGCGACTACGGCCTCTCAGGCGGCGGCGCCGCGGGCTTCGAGCTCGACCGCGCCGACCCGATGCTCGGCACGCCTGAGAATGCGGTCATTCTCGCTCGCTCCGAGGACCCGCCGAAATCATTCGTCACAGTGCACGAGGAACTGCTCGGCGGCTCCACCACCATCAGCGGCGAGGATTCCGACGACCTGATGCGCGGCGAGATCGTCTATTTCGACACGCCCTCCGGTGGCGCCGTCTTCGCCGTTGGTTCCATCACCTTCTGCGGCAGCCTTTGGCGCGACGGCCGGTTCGACGGCCCGATCTCGCGTCTGCTGGAGAACGTGGTGCGCCGCTTCGCCGGCACATGAGCTATGCACCTGTCCCGCCGTGCCATTTTCGGCCTCAGCGCATCCTGGCTGCTTGCCACACCTGCACGTGCCCAGGGCACTGCGCTGGCACCGCTCGGCGTTCTGCGCGCTGTCTACCTCGCCGGCAATCCGGTGCAGGCGGCGCGCGACCCCTCCACCGGGGCGGTGCGCGGCATCGCCTACGACCTGGCGCGCGAACTGGCCCACCGCGCAGGCATTGAGCTCACTTTCGAAAGTCGGTCAGGTATCGCCCCGGTTATCGACGCCGTCCGCAGCGGAGTCGCCGATATCGGCTTCCTTGCCAACGACCCGTCCCGCCGCGGCCCGGTGCTGTTCTCCCAAACCTATCTCCACAACCCGCAGAGCCTGGTGGTGCCCACCGCCGGGAGGCTGCACAGCCTGGCCGAACGCGACCGCGCCGGCCTGCGCATCGGCGCCGGGCGCACCGATTCGATCGGCCTGCATCTTGACCGTACCCTCACCGCGGCGACCTTCGTGCCGCTCGACGACGTCTCCCCCGCCGCCATCGCCCGCCACTTCGCCGACGGCACGCTCGACGCCTTTGGTGCCAACCGATTGCGCCTGCGCCAGATCGCGTCACTAATCGCCGGAGTGCGCGTTCTGCCGGGCAGCATATTCGGCGTACCACAGGCGATCATTGTCCCACCTGACGCCACCGCCCGACTGATCCTCGTCGATTCGTTCCTCACCGCCGTGCGCCGCGACGGGTTCCTGCAGGCCGCAATCGACCGGAGCGATACCGAGGCGGAAATCGAACCGGAAAGGTAAGGCGAGGGCTCCGCCACATAGGCACTAAGATAAGGAAGGCGAGGGCTCTGCCCTCGACCCGCAAAGGGTCAGAGACCCTTTGATCCCATTACTTTTAGTGGTCGTGCAAGGTGCCACCAGTCGAACCAGAGCATTGATTTGGGGCTGCTGGCGCAGCCGAGAAAATCTTGGCATCCCCAGATTATCAACCTATTGGCATTTTTAGTTTTTTTCCAGAATAAGGTCCAGGGGCTTGGCCCC
>JBBQOT010000020.1:0-12976 GCA_038331165.1 Acetobacterales bacterium | reverse complement strand
CGCCCTGATATGCTGTGGCCGCGAAACCTGCACCGAACATGGCCCAGGGGGGAAGTGCTGCGTTGGAGCCCGAGATCGTCGCCTTCTCACCCATCCGCCACCGCCCGCGCCTGTCGTGGCCCGGCGGCGCGCGGGTGGCGTTGTGGCTGTGCCCGAACATCGAGCACTACGAGTGGCTGCCCGCCTTCCAGCGCCTGCGTGACCCCTGGCCGCGCTCGCCGCACCCCGACGTGCTCGGCTATTCCCAGCGCGACTACGGCAACCGGGTGGGCCTGTGGCGGCTGTTCGAGGCAACCGACGCGCTGGGCATTCGCTGCACCGTCAGCCTGTCGATGGCGGTGATCCAGCATTTTCCCGCCATCCTGGAGGCGATGGCCAAGCGCCGCTGGGAGCTGATGTCGCATGGCATCTACAATACCCGCTACCACTGGAATCTCTCCCGCGAGGAGGAACGTGGGGCGATGCAGGAGTCGCGAGACATCCATCGCCGCCTGGTCGGCAGCGAACAGGCCGGCTGGTTCAGCCCGGCGGCGACCAACACGCTGAACACCTTCGAGCTGCTGGCCGAAACTGGTTTCGACTACACCTGCGATCTGTACCACGACGACCAGCCGTTCCCGGTGATCACGAAAACCCCGCGCCCCGACGGCTCGCCGCTCATCAGCGTGCCCTACACGATGGAGTTGAACGACGTCATCGTCTCCCGCCGCGGCGAGGAGATCGGCGATTTCTGCCGCCAGATTCGCGACCATTTCGACACCGTCTACGCCGAGGGCGCCGAACAGGGCCGGGTGATGTGCATCGCCGTCCATCCGTTCTGGGTTGGCCAGCCCAGCCGCATCCGCCAGTTCCGCGACACCATGGCCTATATCCTCGGCCACCCCGGCGTGTGGTGCACCACGGCGCAGGAGATCGCCGCCCATAGCCGTGCCGAGCATTTGCCGGCGCTGGCCGCCCACCTGGCCGCGCGCGAGGCGCTGCATGGCGCATAAGCCCGCCGACATCCCGCCGGTGGGCGAAATCCGCCGTCCCGGCATGGACCACGATTTGTACCCGTTCCGCACGCCGGACCAGGCGCCGCGCATCGCCTGGCCGCACGGCGCGCGCACCGCGTTCACCGTGACCCTGATGCTCGACCACTGGGAGGTGAACCCGCCGCAGGACGCCCATCCCGATCCGCGCATCCTGTCGCCGCTGGGGAAATTCTTTCCCGACTGGCTGACCTGGAGCCAGCGTGCCTATGGCAACCGGGTCGGCATTTTTCGCGTGCTCGACGCCCTCGACCGTTTCGCCATCACGCCCTCGGTGGCGCTGGGGGCGGAGGCGGCGCGTCGCTTTCCCGAACTGGTCGATGAATGCGCCCGCCGCGGCGCCTGTTTCATGGCGCATGGCACCTTCGCCAGCCGCCGCATCACCGCGCGCATGACCGAGGCCGAGGAACGCGACCATATCGCCGCCAGCCGCGATGCCGTGCGCGCCGCCACCGGCACCGCCCCCACCGGCTGGTGCGGCCAGGATTTCAACGAGAGCACCCGCACGCCGGCGCTGCTGGCCGCGGCCGGCTTTGCCTATACCACCGACTGGTCGAACGACGACCGGCCCTTCATGCTGAAGCCCGGCCTGCTGGCGTTGCCGTCGCATTCGGACTGGAACGACCTGGAGGCGATGTGGCTGCGCCGCACCGCGCCGCCGGCCTGGGCCGACCTGATCGCCGAGGGTTTTTCGGTGCTGCATGGCGAGGGCGGCACGGTGGTGAACCTGACCGTGCATCCCTGGATCGCCGGCCAGGCCTCGCGCATCCGCTACCTCGCCGACGCGCTGTCGCGCGTGCTGGGGCAGGGCGCCATCTGGCGCACCACCACCGACGCGGCGGCCGCGGAAATCCGGCGACAATTTCCCGCCTGCTGAAAAGACAAAACGAAGGACATAAGGCCATGGCACAACTTCCGATCAGGACCCCGGGCTGGGTCGATGAATTCCAGAAATTCATCATGCGCGGCAACGTGGTCGACCTCGCCGTCGGCATCATCATCGGTGTGGCCTTCACTGCCATCGTCGCCAGCCTGGTCAAGGATTTGTTCAATCCGCTCATCGGCCTGCTGATCGGCGGCATCGACTTCAGCAACATCTTCGTCGTGCTCAAGGGCGAGCGCCTCGCCACGCTGGAACTCACCAACAAGGCCGGCGGCGTCACGCTGAATGCCGGGCTGTTCATCAACGCGGTCATCCAGTTCGCCATCGTCGCCTTCGCGGCGTTCTGGATGGTCAAGGTGCTGTCGCGCATGCAGCGCAAGCAGCAGGCCGCCCCGGCCGCCGCGCCGGTGCCGCCGCGCAGCGAATTGTTGCTGGAGGAAATCCGCGACCTGCTGAAGCAGTCCAACCGCGCATGAGCGAGCACATCCTGAACCGCGAATTCCTGCTCTCGGGCCGGCTGGTCGAGGAGATCCGTCGCTGGAGCCCCGACATGCAGGTCTACAGCGACGCGGAGCGCGCGGCTTTGCTCGCGGCGTTCCTGGCGGAACGGCCACAGCCCGCGCACGGCGCGGGCGTTTGGGTGTTCGCCTATGGCTCGCTGATCTGGAACCCGATGGTCCACCATGTGGAACGCCGGGCCGCCCATACGCCCGATTGGCACCGCGCCTTCTGCCTGTCGACCAGCGGCGGGCGCGGCACGCCGGAGAACCCGGGATTGATGCTCGGTCTGCGGCCTGGCCCGGGCTATGCCGACGGCTGCACCGGGGTGGCCTTTCGCATCGACGAGGCGTTGATCGGCCCGGAGCTGGACCTGCTGTGGCGCCGCGAGATGGTGGCACCCGGTTATATTCCGCGCTGGGTGGAGCTGGCTGTTCCCAAAGGCGCCGACCCTGGCGGGGCGACACTCGGCCACGGCATCGCCTTCACCAGTGACAGCGCTGGCCCGGGCTATTGCGACCTGGCGGAGGAGGTGATCGTGCGCCGCATCGCCACCGCAAGCGGGCGCATGGGCACGGCGGCCGAATACCTGTTTCGCACCCGCGACGGCCTGCGCGAACTGGGCATCGACTGCCCGTTTGTCGAGCGGATCGCGGTGCTGGTCGATGCCGAGATGGCAGCGGCACCCGAGCCTTGACCTTTCTGCCGCATGCGCGACCCGACGCGGTATTCCTTGGAGTGGCCCATGTTTGAGCGCTTGTTCGGCCTTTTGCTGATCCCGGCACTGCTCCTCGCCCTCGCCCTCACCGGCCCGGCCGCACAGGCCCAGGATTTCGACCTGCCAGGCGTGCAGGGACCGGCCGAGGCCTATGTCGAAAGCCTGACCAAGCGCTTCCCCACTGGCGCGCCCGCCGCCGCCCGGCGCACCGCGGAACAGCAGGCCAATGCCGCCATCGGCAAGCGCGACTGGCCAGCCGCCATCACCGCACTGGAATTGCGCGTGGCGCAGGGCGATGCCACGGCGGTGCATTTTGCCGAACTGGCCAACGCCTTGCTGCGCCGCACCCCGCCCGATGCCGAGAAGGCGCTGTTCGCCGGCTGGCAGGCCTTCCAGGCCGCCGAGGCGGGCGAGGCGGAAATCCGCCCCCTGCTGCTGATCGCCGAGGCCCTGCGCGCGCAGAACCGCCCGGCCCAGATGCTGCAGGCGCTGTCCCAGGTGGTGGAGCGCGCGCCCGCCAACGCGGAGTACCGCCGCCAGCTTGATGCCGCGCGCCGCGAAGTGGGCGTGCAGGTGCGCAGCGTGCGTAGCGAGGCCGAGGCCGACCCGGCGCGCGCCTGCATCACCTTCACCTCGCCGCCCAGCCGCCGCCCCGATTTCAACCCGCAGGACTGGGTGCGCCTTGAGCCGCCGGTGCCGGGGGCCGCGGTCACCCGCGAGGGCGACCAGATATGTGTCTCCGGCCTGCCCTATGGCGCCACCACCCGCATCACGCTGCGCGCCGGCATGCCGGGTGAGGGCGGCATCGCGCTGACCCAGGACGCTGTCGGCAACGTGGCCATGCCGAACCGCGCGCCGCGCGTGGCCTTCGACACCCGCATGTTCGTGTTGCCGCACGGCCAGGCGCCGGCGGTGACGCTCACCACGGTGAACATGTCGGCGGTGAAGCTGTCGCTGGTGCGCATGACCGAGCGCAGCGTGGCGGCCTTCATGCGCGACTATCGCATGGGCGAGCAGATCGACCGCTGGAGCGTCGAGTCGATCGCCGAGAGCACCGGCAGCGAAGTGTGGAAGGGCACCGCCGAAATCCCGAAATGGGAGGTCAACAAGGTCGCCCGCACCGCCCTGCCGATGCCCGCGGCGCTGGCCAGTGCCGGCCCCGGGCTGTATGCGCTGACCGCCGAGCAGGGCGACGGCTCGCCGCGGCGCGGCAATGGCGCGGTGCAGATGATCCTGCGCACCGACCTCGCCCCTACCGTGTGGCGCGGCTCGGACGGGCTGACGGTGCAGGTGCGTGGCTACTCCGACGCCATGCCGCGCGCCGGCGTGGCGCTGCGCCTGATCGCCCGCAACAACGACATTCTTGCCGAGGCCACCACCGACGGCCAGGGCGTGGCCCGCTTCGCACGCGCCCTGTTGCGTGGCGAGGGTCCACTGGAACCCGGCGCGATCCATGCCTTCGCGGATGCCGATTTCGCCGCACTCGATTTGAATACCGCGGCCTTCGACCTGTCCGACCGCGGGGTGGAGGGCATGGCCCACCCCGGCCCGCTCGATGGCTTCGTCTGGCTCGACCGCGGCATCTACCGCCCGGGCGAGACGGTGCAGGTGATGGCCCTGGTGCGCGATGCCGCCGGGATGCCGGCCGATCTGCCAGTGCAGGTGACGGTGAAGCGCCCCGGCGGCCAGACCTTCCTGAAGACCACGCCGCCGCGCCTTGCCGAAGCAGCACTGCATGTGCCGGTGACGCTGTCGGCCGGTGCTTCGGCTGGCACCTGGACGGTCGAGTTGCACGCCGACCCCGCCTTGCCGCCGATCGGCCGCGCCGAGTTCCGCGTTGACGCCTTCGTGCCCGATCGCATGGCGGTCGAGGTCGGCACGCTGCCCGCCACCCTGGTCGCCGGCCAGCCGGCCCGCGTGCCGGTCACCGCGCGCTTTCTGTATGGCGCCCCCGCCGCGGGCCTGTCCGGCGAGGCCAATCTGCGCCTGGTGGCCGACCCCGCGCCCTTTGCGTCGCTGGCCGGCTATCGCATTGGCCAGGTCGGCGAGGTCTATGCCCCCAGCGCGCGCCAGATCGAGTTGCCCGAGACCGACCCGCAGGGGGGCACCACGCTGGCGCTGGACATCGCCCGGCTGCCCGACACCACTTTCGCGTTGAAGGCCGAGATCGATATCGCCATCAGCGACCCCGCCGGCCGGGCCTCGCGCACCACCGTCAGCATCTCGGTTCGCACGGACGGCCCGCTGATCGGCATCAAGCCGCTATTCGCCGACAACGCGGTCGACGCGCAGGCCGAAGCCGGCTTCGACATCGCCGCCGTCGGCCCCGATGGCGCGCGCACTCCGCTTGGTGCCAAGCTGCGCCTGGTGCGTGAGCGGCCCGACTGGCGCATGGTCATGCGTGGCTCGCTCGCGCGCTACGAAACCGTGTGGCGCGACGAACCGCTGGAAACCCGCGACATCGCCATCGGTGCGGCCGACCCGTTCCGCTACGCCCGCAAGCTCGATTTCGGCCGCTATCGCATCGAGGTTGCCCAGGCCAACGGCATGGCGATTACGTCCTATCGCTTCCGGGCTGGCTGGGCGGCGTCTGAAAGCCCCGACGTGCCCGACCGCGTGGATGTCTCTTCCGCCACGCGCAGCGCCAGGATCGGCGACACGGTGAAGATACATATCGTCCCGCCCTTCGCCGGCGAGGCGACGCTGGCCGTGCTGTCCGACCGCGTACTGTTCCTGCGCACCGTCGCGGTGCCGGCGGGCGGCGCCGATGTCGATGTGCCGGTGGAGGAAAGCTGGGGCCCCGGCGCCTATGTCGCGGTGCACGTGTTCAGACCCGGCAGCGACAAGGACCGGCCCGGCCGCGGCATCGGCCTGACCTGGGTTGGTGTCGATCCCGCCGCCCGCACCCTGGCCGTTGCCATCGACACGCCGGAGCGGCTGGCGCCGCGCGCGCGCAGCCTGGTGCCCGTGCGTACCTCCCCCGGCGCCTGGGTGACGCTGGCGGCCGTCGATGAAGGCATCCTGCGCCTCACCCGTTTCGCCACGCCGGACCCGGCCAGCCATTATCTTGGCCGCCGCCGCCTGGGCCTGGACATCCGCGATGACTGGGGCCGCCTGATCGCGCCGGCCGAAGGCGAGGCCACGCTGCTGAAACAGGGCGGCGACGAGGGCGGCTTCGTGCTGCCGGACATCCCCATCCGCACCGTGACGCTGTTCACGCCGCCGGTGCAGGCGGGGGCCGACGGTGTCGCGCAAATCCCGCTCGACATGCCCGACTTCAATGGCGAGGTGCGGCTGATGGCCGTTGCCTGGCAGGGTGCCAAGGTGGGCTCCGCCGGCAAGCCCGCCACGGTGCGCGACCCGGTGATCGCCGAGGCGCTGCTGCCGCGTTTCCTCGCCCCCGGCGACGAGGCACGGCTGGTGGTCATGCTGCACAACATCGACCTGCCGGGCGGTTTGATCCAGGTCCAGCTGGCCACCGAAGGCCCGCTGGCCATCGACGGCGGCACTACCCTGTCGGCCACCCTCGCCCCCGGCGAACGCGGCCTGCCGGCGACCCTGCTGCGTGCCACCGGGGCCGGGCGCGGCGTGGTCAAGCTGGCCATCACCGCGCCCGGCGGATTCACCCTGCAACGCGATACCGCCATCACCATCCGGCCAGCCCGCCCGCCGGCCAGCCTGGTCAGCGGCGGCGAACTGGCGGCCGGCGCCGAACTGCGGCTCGACCCGCCGACATCGCGCTTCCTGCCCGGCACCTGGTCGGCCGAGGCGATTTTCGGTGCCGCGGTGCGTTATGACGCAGCTTCATTGGTGCGCGCACTCGACGCCTATCCCATCGCCTGCCTGGAACAGACGGTCAGCCGCGGCCTGCCACTTGCCCTGCTGCCGGACGGGCCGGTCGCCGGCGAGCAGCGCGCGGCGCGGCTGGGGGCCGCGGTGGCCTCGGTGCTCGACCGCCAGCGCTATGACGGCGGCTTCGGGCTGTGGAGTGCGGCCGGCCAGGCTGAGCCGTGGCTGTCGCCCTATGCCGTGGAATTCCTGATCCGCGCCCGCGCCGCCGGTGCCACGGTGCCCGACGTGGCGCTGAACGAGGCGATCAAGCACCTGTCGGAGCAGAGCGAGTATCCCGGCGACAAGCCGGAAGCGATGGCCGCCCACGCCTATCGCCTCTACGCGCTCGCCTTGGCCGGGCAAGGGCGGCCGGGGGCGGTGCGGGTGCTGGCGGAAAGCCCCGATGGGCTGCCCACCCCGCTCGCCCGCGCCCATGTGGCGGCGGCGCTGGCGCTGGCCCATGACCGGCCGCGTGCCGAGTCGATGTTCCGCGCCGCACTGGATGCCCCGGTGCGGCGCTGGTGGGCGGCCGATTACGGCACCGGGCTGCGTGACCTCGCCGCCATCGCGGTGCTGCTGAAGGAGAGCGGGCTGCTGCCCGACCGGCTGACCCGGCTGGTCGCCGGCCTGCCGGGGGCGGACGTGCTGCCCGCAGCACTTTCGACCCAGGAGCAGGCCTGGCTGGCCGCCGCCGCCGCCACGCTGGGCCGCGACGGAAGGCCGGTGCGCGTGGCGCTGGACGGGCAAACCCTGTCCGGGCCTGTCGTCGCCGTTCGGCTGAGCGGGCCGGCTACGGCGAAAAACCTGACCGAGCGTGCGGTGTGGCAGTCGGTTTCGGTCAGCGGCGTGCCGGCCGAGCCGCTGCCGGCGGCGCGGGCGGGCATGCGCATCACCCGCCGCTTCCTCGCCCTGGACGGCAGCCCGCTGAACCTGGACCAGCTGCGCCAGACCACGGAGTTCGTGCTTTTGCTGGAAGGCACGGCCGAAACCCGCCAGGACCATCGCGTGCTGGTGACACAGGGCCTGCCGGCGGGGTGGGAGATCACCGCGCGGCTGCCCGCCGGTGCCATCGCCGGCATGCCGTGGCTGGGCGAATTGACCGCCACCGAGGCGCAGCCGGCGGCGGATGATCGCTTCGTGGCGGCCATTGCGCTGACCGAGGCGAAACCGGGGTTCCGGGTGGCGGCACGGGTGCGCGCGGTGACGCCGGGCTTCTTCGAGCTGCCGGGGGCGGACCTGGCCGATATGTACCGGCCGGGAATTTTCGCGCGCCAGGCAGTGGCGAAGATCTGGGTGTTGCCGACCGAGTGACGCCGATGCGCGCCGCATGGTGGACCGCGCTGTTGGCCGTGCCCGTGGTAGCCGCCGGGATGTGGGCGTTGGATCGGGCGTTTCCGCCGGCGCTGGGGCGATTGGCCAGCGTGGGCACCGAGGTGGTGGCGCGCGATGGTCGCACCCTGGCGCTGCTGCCGGCGGCGGGCGGGGTGTGGCGCTTCCGGGTGCGCGCCGACGAGGTGGCGCCGGTGCTGCTGGAGACGCTGGTTGCCATCGAGGATCGGCGGTTCTGGTGGCACCCCGGTGTCGATCCCTTGGCGCTGGCCCGCGCCGCGATCCAGGATGTGCGGGCCGGGCGCATCGTGTCGGGTGGCTCCACCCTGACGATGCAGGCGGCACGGCTGCTGGAGCCGCGGCCGCGCAGTTGGCGCAGCAAGCTGGTCGAGATCGCCCGCGCGGTGCAGCTTGAATGGCATTTCTCCAAGCGCGAGATCCTCGGCATCTGGTTGAGCCTGGCCCCCTATGGCGGCAACCTTGAGGGGGTGCGGGCGGGTGCGCTGGCCTGGTTCGGCCACGGGCCGGGCTTGCTCGATCCCGCCCAGGCGGCGTTGCTGGTGGCGATCCCGCGTCGGCCGGAGGCGCTGCGGCCGGATCGCCATGCCGAGCGGGCCCGGGTGCTGCGCGACCGCATCCTGGGTGGCGATGGCGGCCCAATGCCGACGCAGCGCGTGGCCTTGCCGCGCCACGCCAGCCAGGCGGTCGCGGCATTGCCGCGGGCCGACAGGGTGCAGACCACGCTCGATCTGGGGTTGCAGCGTGCGTTGGAACGCTTCGCCGCCGAGCAGTTGCGCGGGCTGGCCGAACGCGCCTCACTGGCCGTGCTGGTGGCCGATCTCGCCACCCGCGAAGTGCGCGCAGTGGTCTCGGGCGGCGACGCGGCGCAGGTTGGCAGAGCCGGGGCGATGGACCTCACGCGTGCGGTGCGCTCGCCGGGTTCGGCGATGAAGCCGTTCATCTACGCCATGGCTTTCCAGGACGGCATCGCAGCACCGCAGACGCGCCTGGACGACCTGCCGCGCCGGTTCGGCAGCTATGCGCCGGAGGATTTCGACCGCAGCTTCCACGGCGTGGTGACGGCGGCCGAGGCGCTGCGCCGGTCGCTGAACCTGCCGGCGGTGGCGCTGCTGGATCGGCTGGGGCCGCGGCACTTCGCCGCCACGCTGAAGGGGGCAGGGGTGGCGCTGCGCCTGCCGCCCGGGGCCGATCCGTCATTGCCGCTCGCCCTTGGCGGGGCAGGGATCACGCTGCGCGAGTTGGTGGGGTTGTATGCCGCACTGGGCACCGACGGCACATCGGTGCCGCTGCGCCTGGTTGCCGGCGGCGGGGCGGGGGCGCCGTTCCTGCAGGCCCGTTCGTCGGCGGTGATCGCCGAGGTGCTGACCCAGCGCTTTCCGGATGGCGGGCCGGCGGGTGTGGCGTGGAAAACCGGCACCAGCTGGGGCGGGCGCGATGCCTGGGCGCTGGGTTTCGATGCGGCGCATGTCGTGGGTGTGTGGGTCGGTCGGCCCGATGGCACGCCGTTGCCGGGCGCGACCGGGCGTAACCTCGCCTTGCCGCTGCTGGCGCGGGTGATCGAGATGCTGCCGGCCTCCCCACGGCCGGAATCGCATGCCGAGGCACGGCCTGCGGTACCGGCCGTGCGTTCTGGCGCGGACGAGGCGCTGCGGCTGTTGTTCCCGCCGCCCGGCGCGGTGCTGAGCGGCGAGGCACCGGTGGTGCTGCGGGTGATGGGCGGACGCCGCCCGCTGACCTTTCTGGTGGATGGCGCCCGGCTGCCGGCCGATCCGGCGCGGCGCGAGGCGGCATGGCAGCCCGCCGGCCCCGGCTTCTACCGGCTGACGGTGCTGGATGCCGATGGCGGGATCGCCCGCGCGGCGGTGCGGGTCAGGTAGCCGGGATGGCCGCGCAAACGGCCCGCCCCCGGGGGGAGCGGGCCGTGCCGATGGCATTTCCGAACGGCAGTCGGGTGTCAGACGATCTTCGCCTTGGCAAGGTCGTAGATCACCGAGGACGATCCGCCGCCCTTGTTGGCCTTGTCCATCGAGGTGCCCTTGAACTCGATCTTGGTGAAATTCAGCGACAGCGATTCCGACGGACGGTCGCCGCCGCTGCTGATCGAGTATCCGCTGATCATCGCGTCTTCCAGCTTGTAGAACATGTAGGTCTCAAGCTTGCCCTTGTCGGTCTTGACGAAATCGATCTGGATCTTCTTGCCTTCGCCCTGCAGCGCCTCGTCGAGCAGCTTGGTGGTGGCGACGTCCTGCTGCTTGGTGACGACGATCTCGCTGATGCTTGGGGCGCTCGACTCACGGTCGGCGCTGGCGCCGGTCGGCGAGGAAATGCCGCGGCCCACGCCCCACTGGAACGAGCCCAGCTCGATCCAGCCCTTGTGGCTGTCAGATGTGACATCGCCGTCGATGCCGTCGTATTTCATGTAGATGGGCATTGTTCTTCTCCTGTTGCTGCCGTTGTGTGCTTAGCCAAGCGAATAGGTGAACGATCCCGTGGGATCGATGCCGACGGCGATGCGGTTGATCGCCTCTCCTCCGGCCAGCCGCCCCAGAACCTCGGCAGAAAGCTCCGGTAGCAGTGTTCGCGACAGTATATTCTCAACATTGCGCGCGCCGGATGAACTTTCCGTGCAACGGGCGGCAATTGTTTCAACAAGTTCGTGATCGTATTCGAACTCGGCCTTGTAGGCCTCGCGCACCCGGCGCGCGATGCGGGCGAGTTGAAGGACCACGATCTTGCGGATGATGTCCTCCGACAGCGGGAAATACGGCACCAGTGTTACGCGGCCGAGAAAGGCGGGGCGGAAGTATTTCATCAACTCGGGCCGCAATGCCTCGGCCAGCCCGGCCGCATCGGGGGCGGTTTCGGGGTCGGCGAACAGCTTGGCGATAAGGTCGGTGCCAGCGTTGGACGTCATGATGATGACGGTGTTCTTGAAGTCGATATCGCGCCCCTCGCCGTCCTTCATGTTGCCCTTGTCGAACACCTGGAAGAACACGTCCTGCACGCCGGGATGGGCCTTTTCCATCTCGTCGAGCAGCACCACGGAATAGGGGCGGCGGCGCACCGCCTCGGTCAGGATGCCGCCTTCGCCGTAGCCGACATAGCCGGGCGGCGAGCCCATCAACAGGCTGACCTTATGTTCCTCCTTGAACTCGGTCATGTTGATGGTCGTCATGTTCTGTTCGCCGCCATACAGCAGGTCGGCCAGCGTCAGCGCGGTTTCGGTCTTGCCGGTGCCGGATGTGCCGACCATCAGGAACACGCCGATCGGCTTGCGCGGGTCGGTCAGCCCGGCGCGGCTGGTGCGGATGGCCTGTGCCACCGCCTCCAGCGCGTGGTCCTGGCCGACGATGCGCCGCGCCATCGTGTCCCTGAGGTTGAGCACGGTGTTGATTTGGTCGGACTGCATGCGCCCGGCGGGTATGCCGGTCCAGCTTTCGACGATCTCGGCCACCGCCTGGGCGTCGACGACCGGGAAGACCAGCGGCATCTCGCCTTGCAGTTCGGCGAGCTTCGCGGTGGCTTCGGCCAGTTTGGCGCGCAGTGCGTCTTTGTCCTGTCCGTCGTCGGGGTTCTCGATATGGCCACGGGTTTCAGCGATCTCGTTCGCCAGCACCTTCTCCTGCTCCCAGCGCGCCTCCAGCGCGATGCGGTCGGTGTCCAGGGCCGCGCGTTCCTCGGCGAGTTCGCCATGGCGGGCGGCGTGGTCGGCGCCGGCGGCCATCTCGCGGTCGAGGATGCCGCGTTCGGTGTCGATCAGCTCGATGCGACGGATGCGGTCTTCCAGCGGCGCCGGCATAGCCGCCTGGCTCATGGCGACGCGCGCGCAGGCGGTGTCGATCAGCGAGACCGCCTTGTCGGGCAGTTGGCGGCTGGGGATGAAACGGGCGGACAGCTTCACCGCCGCCTCCACCGCCTCGTCGAGGATGCGGATGCCGTGGTGTTTCTCCAGCGTATCGACGATGCCGCGCACCATGGCGATGGCAAGTTTTTCGCTCGGTTCCTCGACTTTGACCACCTGGAAGCGGCGGGTCAGGGCGGCGTCCTTTTCGAAGTACTTCTTGTATTCGGCCCAGGTGGTGGCGGCGATGGTGCGCAATTCTCCGCGGGCCAGTGCGGGCTTCAGCAGGTTGGCGGCATCGCCTTGGCCGGCCGAGCCGCCGGCACCGATCATCTGGTGGGCTTCGTCGATGAACAGGATGATCGGCTTGGGGCTGGCCTTGACCTCCTCGATCACGTTCTTCAGGCGGTTCTCGAACTCGCCCTTCACGCCGGCGCCGGCTTGCAACAGGCCGAGGTCGAGGGTGCGGATCACCACGTCCTTCAGCGCCGGCGGCACGTCGCCCTGGGCGATGCGCAGGGCGAAGCCTTCGACCACCGCGGTTTTGCCGACGCCGGCCTCGCCGGTGAGGATCGGGTTGTTCTGGCGCCGGCGGGTGAGGATGTCGACGACCTGGCGAATTTCGGTGTCGCGGCCGAGGATCGGGTCGATCTTGCCGGCTTTCGCCTTGGCGGTGAGGTCGATGGTGAATTGGTCGAGCGCGCCGCTGCCGCCGGCGCGCGGCGTGCCGTCGCCGCCCTCGCCGCCGGTGGCGGGCGCACCCTCGACCGAGGTGGTGGCGCCGGCCGCCTCGACGCTGTCGCGGGTGATGGTCAGCAGGTCGC